>CAVBPP010000108.1:0-6928 GCA_963597295.1 Paratractidigestivibacter sp.
CGAGGGCTACGTCATGCGCGGCAAGCTGCACGTGGGAGCGGGCATGCTGCTGGCGGACAACGACGGCAAGCTGGTCGAGGCGACCGCCTCCGAGGGCTGGCTCGTCACCGACGCCTACGACGGGCACCTGCAGCGCTACCGTCTCGACAGCTCCTGCGAAGGCCACCTGGGAGCGCACCTGGGCTTCTTCACCATCGACGGGAACGAATACTACGGCCGCTACAGCCAGGGCTACGTGCTTCGCGGCAAGCGGATCGTCGGCGACGGCATGCTGCTGGCGGACAACGACGGCGTGCTGGCCGGCAGCGCGGCCTCGGAGGGCTGGCTCGTCACCGACAAGTACGACGGCGAGCTGCAGCGCTACCGTCTCGACAACTCCTGCGAGGGGCACTTGGGCGCTCATCTGGGCTACTTCGAGCTGGACGGCAACGGCTACTACGGCCGCTACGACACCGGTTACGTGGTGCGCAACGTCGTGTACACCGCGCCCGACGGCAGCCAATACTACGGCGACAACGACGGCGTTTTGGGTCCCTTGCCCGTGACGGCTCGCTTCGCCGATATGCTTGATATCGCGCAGGGGCTGTGGAGCGACACCGATTGGGCGATCGTCGTTGACCGCGACCAGAACAGGATCGCCATCTACTCCGGCGCTCAGTGGGATCGAACCCCCGCCATCGAAGAATATTGCGTGACGGGCGCTTGGGACACGCCGACCATCACCGGCGAATACGCGACCACCGGCTACCACATGACGCAGCTGACCACCGATAGCCGTGCCCGCTGGGCCACGCAAATCTACGGCGGCTATTTCTTCCACACCATCCTGGATTCCGAAAGCGAGCTGGGCAACAACCTTTCCCATGGTTGCGTAAGGCTTGCCGAGGATGTGGCCTACTGGATTTACTGCAACATCCCGGCAGGCACGAAGGTGTTTATCTACTAGGCCGCACGCACTAGGCCGTGCGCTTAGCCGCGCGCCGGCTGTTGAACGATCGCGTCGGAAACGGCAATCGAACGAACGTCGTTTCCGGCATTGTCGCCAACTGATGCCAGCCCGCCAACGCGCCAACCCTAAACGCCACCGACTCAAGGTCGAAAGGGCGTCAGGCCTAACGCGTCGGCGGGCTGGCGTTTCTATTCCTCGCCTCAATTACCAGGCGAAATCGCTTACAGGTTATTGCTTTTCTGACTAGATGAGTAAACCTTGTAAATCAAGTGCGCCATCGGCTTCGGCCAGAATTTTGACAGCATCGTAAGGTCTTCCCTCATGCGGCTGTCGTCTTTGATCGAGGCCGTGGTTTCGGATCCTTCGTGGATGCGGTGATGCATCAGTATCTTTCGGGAATAGACGAAATCGCCCTCTAACCTCGAAAAACGCTCCCAGGCTTCCCAGTCCAGGTCGCATTTCATGTTGGAAAGGAACGGGGGGTTTGGCAGCTCAGGAACATTGAACGTGACCGAAGGGCAGCAGATAGCCGACCCGAGCGAGATGATGCGGCGCTTCTGAGACGTCGACGAAGCCAGGCCCGTGCTCGGGATGGGCTTCAAGAGTCGCCTTTTGGTTCGCAGCAGGTTGTTGTCGTCCTCAACCTCGCCGCCGCGCAGTTCGCCGTAATCCGAGAAGAAAATCAAAGGTTTGGCCGAGGCGTTCATGGCCTCAAGCATCGCCTCCGCGTAATTTTCCGCATAGGTATCGTCTTGATGCGCCAACGTGACCAGGGCCGTTTCGCAATGCGCGATCGCGCAGTTCCAATCGTGGGAAATGCTGGGCTCGCCCGTATTCACCTTAAGCGGAATGTCGTATTTTTCAGCCAATGCCCGAATGTGGGCGTTGGGGGTTGAGGTCGCTATCAGGCAATTTGACTTCACGGACTGCCCGATAACCGACTGAATGCACTCTTCAAGAAAAGGCGACTCGCCATAGGCGCAAATCGCAAAAGTATGGTCTTCGGCGTGGAACATGATGCTCTCTCAATCCTCGAAGTGCTAATTGCTGCGAAAAGAAAAGGGCTTACCCTCGAACACAATAGTAAAGTAACTTACCTGCGGAGTTGCCGCGCGCCGCCCAAATTCCAATTTCTTGCCTCGTTTGCCCAGTTGCATTTCATGGCGTTGCTGAGCAGATGGGGGATTTTCCTTCCGTTGATTCCCGCGTTGGCGGCGGCTGTGATATTTTTGGTTGCTGCAGAGTGCTCTTGAACGGCGGACCTCTTGGCGATGCCAAAGCAGGGGTCGAAGGCTTTCGGAGCCGATCGTTTATTGGTTGCGCTTGCTTTGCGTTGGAAGCTCGCTGGGTTTCTTGATGCCTGTCAATCAACTAAGTGAGGGTGTTGTGGCTGAGGGTACTTCAAAATCGCTAACTACCGGCGAGAGCATCATTTGGAATTCCGTCGGGTCTTTCGTTTACCTGCTTTCGAACTGGCTGATCACTGTTTTGGTTGCCACCTTAAGCTCGGATTTCACCGCATCGGGCGCATTGGCTGTCGCCATGGCAGTTGGCAACTTGGTCGCAACCATCACGTTGTTCAACGTTCGCCCTTTTCAGGTTACGGATGTCGAATCCAAATTCAGTACGGCTGAATATGCGGGCTTTAGGCTGGTCACGGCCTTGATCGCTCTGCTGTTCG
This sequence comes from Paratractidigestivibacter sp., assembly GCA_963597295.1. GTDB lineage: Bacteria > Actinomycetota > Coriobacteriia > Coriobacteriales > Eggerthellaceae > Senegalimassilia. The sequence continues at coordinate 2,631 of CAVBPP010000108.1, forward strand.
GCGCGGTCTATATGCTGCTGACCGTGCCGCAGGAAAATTTCGCCGTGGTGTTCGCTTACATCTTCTTCAAATTGGGGGATTCCACCGTTGACGTTTTGCATGGGGTCGACCAGCGCAACAATCGATTGGATGTGGCGGGGAAATCCCAAATATTCAGGGGAATAGCGATTCTGGCTGTCTTCATTGTCGGATTGACCCTGTTCAACAGCTTGCTCATTGCTGTGATAGGCATGGCGCTTGTCACCTTCATCGTCGTGGCGGCCTACGACGTTAGGGAAACCAGCAAATTGGAATCGGTGGCCCCTGCCTTGTCCGTGAAGTCGTGTGTGAGCATGGGAAAGTCGTGCTTCCCGGGGTTTCTTGCTGCGTTGCTTTGCGTCTTCGTCGTCAGCTATAGCAGGCAGGCCTTCGGCAACATTTGCGGAAGCGAGCTTTTGGGAATATACGCCGCCATCGCGACGCCCGCCGTCGTGATTCAGGCGTTTGCGGGATACGTCTATTCGCCCCTGTTGGGGCCCATTGCCGAAATGTGGCATGCGTCCAACAAACAGGGGATACTGAAGCTCATTGGCCGATTCTTCATATACGTGGTTGCGGCCGAAGTGGTCTGCACGCTGTTGTTCCTGGTGGTCGGCACGGATGCACTGTCTCTGATATTCGGCGAGCGAGTGCGCGATTACGCGATGGCGATGTTGCCGGTCTTGTTCTGCACGGGCATGACTGCCACGATGGTTTTCTTTAATGACCTGCTGATATCGTTCAGGTTGAACGCTGCCGTCGTCGTGGCGAACGTGGTGCCCTGCTGCGTGTGCTTGCTGTCGGGTGGCGCTTTGGTCGCCCAATACGGGATGAACGGGGTCAGCTATTGCATCATCCTGTCCTTTGCCGTCGGCGTGGTGCTGGGAGCCTTCGCCATAGCGAGGGGAATGGGCAAGTGGGCGCGTTGATGTGTGCGACTTCGGTTTCCGGCCGGCCATGCGGCCTGCGCTAGGCGGCGGCAAAGCGGGCGGCGAATCGGCTTAGTGGCCGTCCGGCTCCGCACCCTTATCCCCTGATGCCGGAGTTCGCGAAATCGCGAGGAATGCCAGCAGCGTTCCCGCGTTGCGCATGAGCCCCTTGCGCCAGACGCGAGCACGCGTGAGCAGCACGACGCGCTTCACGGGACGCGCGTCGCGAATCTTCAAGAAGGCGTCTACTTGGGCTGATTGCTGGCTGGTTATCGAATCCGAGAAGACGCGCTTGAACTCACGAGCCTGATCGATGGCGGAGCTTTCCGTCTGCGCTTTCTCATCGATGGCCTTCAGCGCGCTAGCCACGGAAAACTTTTCCGCACCTACGGAATTGTCGCTGTGCTGACGGTAGCTGATGGTCGCCCGGTCAAGATGCACGACCTCCCCGAAGGCGGCCGCCACCAGCGACGCCCACCAGTCGTGCATCACGATGGCGTCGTCGCGCACAGGGGTTTGCAGCAGCTTCAAAAGGGGCTCGTTGACCATCATGGTGCAGCCCGTGACCAGGCACGAAGCCAAAAAGTAGCCGAAATCCCGCTTGCTCGCGTCCATTTTGGAATAGGCGAGAAACGACGGCGCGATAAGGTTCAAGTTCTCGTCCACCACGCGCAAGTCGGTGCAAACCAGAAGCGGCTTAAGGCCGGCGCTCTCGCGAGATTTCATCGCGTTGAACGTGTATTCGACCTTGTCGGCATCCCATACATCGTCTTGGTCGCAGGTCATCACATACGGCGCATCCGCCAAACGCAGCAGCGCCATGAAATGCGCCTTCGCGCAGCCGTAGTGCTCGTTTTCAAGAACCAACGTTATGCGCGGGTCCCGTTCGCAGAATTCGTTGATCACCGCAAGCGATCCGTCAGACGAATTGTCGTCCGAAATCAGAAGCTGCCAATCGGTGAACGTTTGCTCTATCAGGGAATTCAGCTGGGCTCGCAGATACTTTTCGCCGTTATATACGGCCATGAGAATTTGAATTTGTGCCATCTAGCTATTTCCTCCGTAGATGCCGAGGGCGAATGCAAAGGCTTTGGGATGCCTAGCGAAAAGATAGACAGCCATGCGATTCGCGAGTTTATCGCCTGTCGGGCGCGCGGGGCGTGCGAACTCATCGTCGCGCCAATTGGGGAAGTTGGAATCAAGCCACGCGGTGTAGTGCGCTAAGTTCTTCCGGGATTCGGCCTTGCCGTCGCCCTTGCAGGTGAACAGCAAAAACCAAGCGATCAGCCTTACAAAATAATGCAAAAGGATGGGTGATGTGGGAATTTTCTTTTCCCGAAGCATCGCCAGGAGGGCGTCGATGGTTTGCTCGAATTGGAGCCCCTCGCTCTTCTTCTGGTTGGTGTTTGAGACGCTTTGCGTGTTCCAGTACCAGCAATAGCCGCAGTAATCTATCACTTCGACGGCTTTGGCCAGCTCAACGGCAGGTAGCGAGAAGTACAGGTCCTCCAAAATGTTGGTGGCAAGGAACGTGATGTCGTTCTTGCGAATGTGATCCGTGCGGTACAGCTTGGCCCACGCGGCCTCGACCGCGTAGCGCCCCCATTCGTCGCTGGGCTTGGGCGTGACCTGCAGAATCACGTTGCCTTCGTCGTCTTCCCGCCGGTAACCGCTGCACACAACTTCGGCATCGGATGTCTGAGCGGCCGCGACGAGCTTTTCAACGAAGTCGGGGTCGATCCAGTCGTCGTTATCGATAAAAGTGAGGAACGCCCCCTGAGCAAGCGCAACCCCGTTGTTCCTGGCCACCGCCGCGCCTGCGTTGCTCTGGTGCACAACGCGAACCCGGGAGGGGTTGGCGTCGGCGTAACCGTCAAGGATTTCGGCGGATTTGTCGGACGAGCCGTCGTCCACGCATATGACTTCAACGTTGCTATAGGTCTGGCCAAGAACGCTCTCTAAGCATCGGGAAATATAGCGTTCGCTGTTGTAAACAGGGATAACGATGGAAACCAACGGGTGTGCGTTATTGTCGGGCATTCTGCTGTTCCTCTCGAGGCCGGTTTCCATGGCGATGTTGTTTGCGCATAAAGTATCGCACTGAAATGTAGCGCAGATTTTCATGAATTGTCTTTGCAAACCGTTGAATTTCCGAGAAGCGCATTTTGCGCGCCTGAAAATATTATAATGTTCTCCATATGGTTAGATGAGCCATTCTTCGTTAAAGGGGAATGGCGCTGAACATTAAATGAATGATTGCAATCAAAAAGGAGAAACGTGGGTATGAAAGGCATTATTCTCGCAGGTGGGTCCGGCACGCGCCTGTACCCGCTCACCACGGTCACCAGCAAGCAGCTGCTGCCCGTCTACGACAAGCCCATGATCTACTACCCGATGTCGGTGCTGATGATGGCGGGCATCCGCGACATCCTGGTCATTTCCACGCCGCAGGATCTGCCCAACTTCCAGCGCCTGCTGGGCGACGGCTCGCAGTTCGGCGTGCAGCTGAGCTACGCCGAGCAGCCCTCGCCCGACGGCCTGGCGCAGGCGTTCATCATCGGCGAGGAGTTCATCGCGGGCGAGCCCTGCGCGCTGGTGCTTGGCGATAACATCTTCTACGGCAACGGCCTCAGCCGCCATCTGCGCAGCGCCGTCGAGGCCGCCGAGCAGGGCAGCGGCGCCACCGTGTTCGGCTATCACGTGGACGACCCCGAGCGCTTCGGCGTGGTGGAGTTCGACGAGAACTACAACGCCATCTCCATCGAGGAGAAGCCCGCCCACCCCAAGAGCAGCTACGCCGTCACCGGCCTGTACTTCTACGACTCCCGCGTGTGCGAGCTGGCCAAGCAGGTGAAGCCCAGCGCCCGCGGCGAGCTTGAGATCACCGACCTGAACCGCATGTACCTGGAGGACGGCACGCTTTCGGTGGTCACGCTGGGCCGCGGCTACGCGTGGCTTGACACGGGCACCATGGAGAGCCTCTACGAGGCGGGCGAGTTCGTGCGCGCCGTCGAGCGCAGCCAGGACATCCCCGTGTGCGTCCCCGAGGAGATCGCCTGGGAGAACGGCTGGATCGGCACCGACAAGCTGCTCGAATGCGCGAAGCTCTACGGCAAGTCGGTCTACGGCCAGCACCTCAAGCGCGTGGCCGAGGGCGAGTTCGTCAACAAGCAGGATTAGTCTTTTCATGCCCGCGCGGCTGCGCTTTTTCGCGCCGCGCGGGCTTTCGTACGCTTTGAAGGGCCCGGAGCGCCGGGCTTTCTAAAAGGAGGTTTCCCGTGGCAGAGGTTTTCGAGCCCAAGAACATCATCGTCACCGGCGGCTGCGGCTTCATCGGCAGCAACTTCGTGC
>CAVBPP010000109.1:0-7034 GCA_963597295.1 Paratractidigestivibacter sp.
ATTGTCTCCCCCCCCCCCGCATTAGGCGTGCCGCCTGACGCCGAACCTTGACGCCATACATCCGGAACGCATTAAAAATATTGCGTCGACCCGGCCTTGCGGACAAATGCCGTCCATCCGCGAATAGCGCCCACCCGCCCTTGAAACATGCCGCTTATCCCGCGTTACGACACGTTTACTCAGGCTTCACCCCCAGTTAACGAATTCGAAATTCGACTCCTGGAAACTGATAAACGTTCTATCCGGGAAAGTGTTCGAGCCGAAACCGCTTCGCTTGGCGTACGCGCCGCCGCCTGAGCCCAAGGCGGAAAAGCAGCTTCGGTTCGAACCCTTTCGATCGAAAGGGGTTGGCTATGGACATAGTCAGCATCATCAACGCAGTGGACGGGTTCGTGTGGGGCCCGCCCATGATCATCCTCCTATTGGGTTCCCACATATTCCTGACCATTCGAACCGGCTTCATTCAGCGCAAGCTGCCGAAGGCCATCAAGCTGTCGGTGACGAAGGATCCGGATGCGCCTGGCGACATTTCCCAGTTCGGCGCGCTGTGCACGGCGCTTTCGGCCACCATCGGCACCGGCAACATCGTCGGCGTGGCGACGGCTATCATGTCCGGCGGTCCGGGCGCTGTGCTGTGGATGTGGCTCACCGGCGTGTTCGGCATCGCCACCAAGTACTCCGAAACGTACGCTTCGGTGAAGTACCGCGTTAAGGACCATGAGGGCAAGATGCTCGGCGGCGCGATGTACGCCTGGAAGCGTGCGTTCACCAAGAACGGCAAGACCCCCTGGTGGGCGACGCTCGGCGCCGGCGCGTTCGCCCTGTTTGCGGCCATCGCCTCGTTCGGCATCGGCTCGGCCGTGCAGTCCTCCTCCATGACCGGCATCATCACGTCGAACCTGCCCGGCATCCCCACCTGGGGCATCGGCCTTGCCATCGTAATCATGGTTTCCATCGTCATCTTCGGCGGCGTTACCGTTATCAGCAAGGTGTGCGAGAAACTCGTGCCGTTCATGGCCATCGCTTACGCTTGGGGCTGCCTGGTTATCATTGGCATGAACTGGGAATACGTCCTCCCGGCTCTCCAACTCATCGTGACGAGCGCCTTCAACCCGCAGGCGGCGTTCGGCGGCCTGCTCGGCAGTGGCGTCATGGCGGCCATCCAATTCGGCTGCGCCCGCGGCCTGTTCTCCAATGAGTCCGGCTTGGGCTCGGCGCCCATCGTCGCCTCCGCGGCTTCCACGCGCAACCCCGCGCGTCAGGCGCTCGTTTCCATGACCGGCACCTTCTGGGACACGGTCATCATCTGCGCGCTCACCGGCATCGTCCTGGTTTCGACCATGCTCGCGAACCCTGACATCGTGTCGAACATCGCGGCCGGCAACATCGCCGCCGGCGCCGACCTGACCTCCGCGGCCTTTGCCTCCATCCCGTACGTGGGTACGCCGGTCCTGGTCATCGGCATGGTTCTGTTCAGCTACTCCACCATCCTCGGCTGGAGCTACTACGGCAACCGCTGCGTTACCTACCTGTTCGGCAAGCACGCCATCAAGCCCTACCAGGTGCTGTACGTGATCGCTGCGTTCCTAGGCGCCGTCGGCGTGGCCGACATCGTCTGGACCGTCTCCGACATCACGAACGCCCTTATGGCCATCCCGAACATCATCGTGGTGCTCATCCTGTCCGGTCTGATCGCCCGCGAGACCAAGCACTATGTGTACGATGGCAACTTGGAAGAGAAGGACACGACCGAGATTCCGCTGCTGGAATCGAAGTAGATTCGACCTTCAAGTTTGCTGGCCGTTTGGCCTGACCAGATACCCCTTCGCGAATTGCGGAGGGGTATCTTTTGCTGAAGGAAAACAGTGCCGCCCTCCGGATTCCTTAGTGTTGTGCGAGCTTTCGCTCGCACCTACGAATAACTGTTGGGCTCTTGCCTTTGTTCGGTGGGGGATGCGCTTGCCCCAATGAAGACATTGCGGAAGTGATATGCCCTGCAGCAAAATTTCAAGACAAGGGCAAGACAAAGGGACATTCCTAATGTCTTGTTGCTGCCGATGAAGAGGGCACTTGATCATAGGTATGTGGCAAGGATGAATGCGGTTGCACCCTGCTCTCTTTGGCTTGAGAGAAGAGTTTGTTAACAAGTTTCGTGGGGTCGAGCGAAAGCTCGGCCCGTTATTGAGAGCGCCGTCAGGCGCGACACTAAATTACCTTTGCTAAGGTACCCGCCCGAATGCTCCCTTGGCACCGGTCTGTTCGCGGGCTTTCCTTGAATCGCCTGGGGCGGGGGGCTGCGAGCACGCCTGCGCCGTATAATGGGGGCATGAAAACAATTGCGATCATAGGCGGCGGCGCATCCGGCCTGATGGCGGCTGTGGAAGCTGCCCTTGCGCTGCGTGAAGCCACGGCTGGCCCCGAATCCAACTTCCCGGCGCCTGCGTACCGGAACGGCGATGCCCGCGACACACATGACCGTTACGAAGTCGTCCTCTACGAGGCGGACGATGAACGTATTGGCCGTTCCATCCTTGCGACCGGTAACGGCCGCTGTAATCTTTCTAACGCAAGCATCGATGTAGGCCTCTACCGCAATGCCGATTTCGTCGCTCAGGTTTTCGCAGCCTTGCAGGGCGGCGACGCGGGCAACCCGGCGCTCGGTCGCTTTGCCGATATGGGGCTTATGCTTCGCGAAGAATCCGAGGGACGTCTGTACCCCATGGCGAACAAAGCCACAAGCGTGCTCGATGCGCTGCGAAATTCGGCTGCCGATCTGGGCGTTCGCATCGAAGTCGGCAAACGTGCCACGCAGGTTGACGCTCCTCGTCCGCACGACGGTAAGCCTGGTTGCTTCAATATCCGCTTCGCCGATAAAACCGTTGGCCACGTTGACCAGGTTATAGTCGCCGTTGGCGGTCGGGCGGCGGCGCGAATTCAGTTGCCGGCGCCCCTTGCGTGCTCCGATATGCGGCCGGTGCTCGGCCCCTTGCGGCTCGATCGCGAAAGCGTGCGCGTGACCAGGCAACTCAACAATATTCGCGTGCGTTGCGGCGTGCATCTGTTGCGCGGCGGAAAGCTCGTTGCGACGGAAGTTGGCGAGCTGCTGTTCCGCGATTACGGCGCTTCTGGCGTGGCGGTGTTCAACCTATCTCGCTTGGCCGAGCCAGGCGATACGCTTTCCGTTGACTTCTTCCCAACGAAATCGCCTGATGAGGTGCGCGCGATGCTGCAAAGCCGTCTGGAGCGGATGCATGCCTTCGCCTCTGTTCGCCCTACTTGCGAGCGCTTCCTGCAAGGCATGGTCCTTCCCGCCGTGGCGCAGGTGCTTTGCAAGAAAATTGGATTAAAACCCCAGGTCACGCTTACGAATGGTAACTTAGAACAACTAACGAAGGTGCTGAAATCGTTCGACTTCACCGTCGAGGGCATCGGCGATGAGCGGCAGTGTCAGGTGCGCCGCGGCGGTTTTCCCGTTTCGACTTTCAGCCCGCAAACCTGCGAGGCACGCGACGTTGCCGGGCTGTTCGTCACGGGCGAAGCGCTCGACGTGGACGCGCCTTGCGGCGGCTATAACCTGCAATGGGCCTGGGCTTCCGGTATGTGCGCCGGCCGCGCCGCGGCAAACAACCTGATGGGATGCGCAAATGCTTGAAATCGCCAATGTGAAACTGCCGTTGGATGCTGGGCTTCCGGACGCCCATGGTCGCAAGCTGACGCGCCGGGCGGCCGCTCGCGCGCTCAACGTGCCGCCGTCGGAAATCGCCGAGATTCGCCTGTTCAAGCGTAGCGTCGACGCTCGAAAACGCAACGACGTGCATTTCGTGGCGACGCTGGGAGTTTCGCTCGCAGGCGGTGCGGAGGCCGAAAATGCGGCCCTGAAGGCAGCTTCCGGCCGCAAAGGTCCGCAGGTCAAGGCGCATATTCCCTATGAACCGTTTTCCGTACCCGATGCGTCTGCGGCGTTGCGCCCTGCGTCCGGAGAAGTCGCTTCGTCCGTGTGCCCCACGTCCGGCGGAGTCGCTTGCGCCACGTCCGCCCGTCCGGTTGTCGTTGGCATGGGTCCCGCTGGCCTGTTCTGCGCGCTGTATCTAGCCCGCGCCGGCCTGCGACCGATCGTCGTCGAACGGGGCGCCGCGGTCGACGATCGCCTTGCCGCGGTCGAGGCATTCAATGCGGGCGGGCCATTGAATCCGCAGACGAACATCCAGTTCGGCGAAGGCGGCGCCGGCACGTTCTCCGATGGCAAGTTGACCACCGGCATCAAAAGTCCGTGGGCGTGCCATGTGACGCATCTGTTCGTCGAGGCCGGCGCACCCGAGGAAATCCTGTGGCAGGCCAAGCCCCACATTGGTACCGACATGCTGATCGATGTGGTGAAAAATATCCGCCAGCAAATCATCGATGCAGGTGGGGAAGTGTTTTTCGAAACCCAGTTGACGGGGCTTTCGTTCGAAGACGGCCATTTGAACCAAGTTGAGTTGGAGGACTTGGCAACCTCCGAAAAGCGAACCATCCCGGCTGCCACCCTCGTTCTCGCTTGTGGCCATTCGGCTCGCGACACGTTCGAGTTGCTGCGCGATGCGGGTATCCGCATGGAGCAGAAGCCGTTCTCCGTCGGCGTGCGCATCGAGCATCTTCAGCAGATGATCAATCGTTCTCAATACGGCAAAGCCGCAGGCCATCCGGCGCTCGGTGCGGCCGACTACAAGCTTTCCGTTCATGTTCCCGATGCCCATGCGCCCTCGAAAGCGCCCGTATCCGGCGCAGCTGCCTCCGCGGCTCCTTCCGCCAAGCAGCCCACTCGTGGCGTATATACCTTCTGCATGTGCCCAGGTGGGGAAGTGGTTTGCGCCGCAAGCGAGCCCGATACGGTGGTCGTTAACGGCATGAGCCGTTTCGCCCGCGACGGCGAAAACGCCAACAGCGCGCTTTTGGTGGGCGTCGGCCCGGATGACTTCGAAGGCGACGACCCGCTGGCCGGAGTCGCGCTGCAGCGTCAAATGGAGCAAGCGGCGTTCCGCGCGGCACGCGAAGCCGGCGGCGCTCCGTATCAGGCGCCCGCGCAAACTGTCGGCGACTTCCTTGCCGGCACCTGCGGAAACCCCAGCTCAACCGTTAAGCCGACGTACGCCCGCGGCGTCGCATGGTGCGACCTGCGCAACTGCTTGCCCCCGTTCGTGGCGGATGCCATGGCGCGTGCTTTGCCGCAGCTCGATCGGCGGCTGCACGGCTTCGCTGACCCGCAAGCGGTCATGACCGGCGTTGAAACCCGCAGCTCAAGCCCAGTGCGCATCGTCCGCGGGAAGAACCTGCAGGCAACGTTTGCGGGGGATGGCGCAACTGCGGGCGAATTCACCGGTGCCGGCTCCGCCTCCGTGTCCGCTGCCGCCAGCGATACGGCTCACGACGAACCCGAAACCGGCATCTTCCCCTGCGGCGAAGGCGCGGGCTATGCGGGCGGCATCATGTCCGCAGCCTGCGACGGCCTCCGCGTCGCCCATGCGATCGTCGAAAGGAAGACAAAGGGACACTCCTAATGTCTTATTCCTGCTGGGCGCCCGCTAAAACGGCGTCGTCCTTCGGGCTTCCTAGCACGGCGCGAACTCTCGCTAGCACCTATGAATTGACGCAGACGCGATAAGCCTACAGCCAAATTTCGTAGGGCCGAGCGAAAGCTCGGTCAATAAATCGAGAGCGCCGCAAGGCGCGACACCTGACTTTGCACGCATATCTTGTGCACCCGCGTCCGCCGAGACAAAGCCGCGCACCTCAGCATGCTATACTTCCGCGAAGCATGAAGAAGACGTCCTTGTCAGGGAAAGCCGGGTGAGAATCCCGCACGGTACCGCCACTGTGACTGAGCGCCGCCCGCCGGCAGCTCACCAGCCAGAATGCCTGCTCGGAAGCGTGTTGTGCAAGCGGCGAGTTACCGTACGTGCATCCCTTTCGCCACGTGGCGCGGGGCTTATACGTGACGAATCGCCGCGTCGTGCGCCTTTCCGTTCCGGGGTGGCGCGCGCCGCGGCTTTTTGTTGTCTCACTTCAGCAGATGTATTCGCTTCGAAAGGAGACAACTATGCAGCAATCCGCAACTGCCCGTCCCATCAGCGCGAACGCAACGCTCATGCAGCGCGCGCTGGCCGTGCTTATGGCTATTGTGCTTGCCGTCGGCCTGATGCCGCGCGCGGCCTGGGCCGACGATTCCGCCGGCGCGGGTGACGCGTCCGCGACCGACACGTTCTCGGTCGCGCTCACCGTCATCGACACCACCGATTCCGAAAACGGCGTCTTGAAGAATGTCAAAATCGACGGTATGACTGCCGATAAAACCGTGGCTGATTTGCTTGAAAAGGCGGGTTTCGAGAAGGTCGATTCTGCAGCAGACACCGAAGGCAACGACAAGGCTTACGCCGACAGCTACGGCTCGCCAGTGTTCCGCGGCAACAACTTCGTTGCCGGCGACGACGGCACCTACACATACTGGTGCACTATGTTCAATGGCGATTCTGCCAACTATGAATCCGCCCAGTTGTCCTCGAAGCTGCAGGCAAATGGCCACTACCAGTACATCTACACTAATGCTACTAAGTTTGAATACACGCCTACGGACGGACCGTTCCCTGTTCAGCTGACCATTGTCGATACTACCGATTCCTCCGAATCGGGCATCCTGGTGAATGAGAAATTTGATGACATGACCAGTAGCAACACCGTGGCTGACCTGCTTGAAAAGGCGGGTTTCGAGAAGGTCGATTCTGCAGTAGACACCGAAGGCAGCGACAAGGCTTACGCCGACAGCTACGGTTCGCCCGTGTTCCGCGGCAACAAAACCATCGACAACGGAGACGGCACTTGGACTTATTGGTGCACCATGTTCGATGGCGAGTCCGCTAATTACGCTTCCGCACAGCTGAGCGCAAAGCTGCAGGCTGGCGGCCATTACCAGTACGTTTACACGAGCGATTCCGCTTTTGTTTACACTGACTCGATTAGCAACAAAGTTTGCGTGGCGACCGATCCGCTGCCGACGACGG
>CAVBPP010000110.1:0-14933 GCA_963597295.1 Paratractidigestivibacter sp.
CGTGTAACGGTTGATCACGGCGGTTCCTTTCACGCTGTTCGCACCTGCGTTTGCTTTCGCCATGATAGCGCACGCGAAAGGGCCGCCCATGCCGCGCGAAAGCTTCTGCAAAGGAAAACAGCTGGACGAAGGACAGACCGCCGCACCCGCCTGCAGCGTTGCCGTATACTGTTCCCATCAACTGGAAGGATGCGCATGAGCAACATCATCGTGGTCGGATGCGGCAGAGTCGGATCGCAGCTGGCAAACATGCTGTCGGACAACGGCAACAACGTGTGCGTGATCGACCGCAACGTCGACGCGTTCGCCAACCTGGGGCGCAACTTCAACGGGTCGACCATCCAAGGCGTCGGCTTCGACGAGGAAACGCTCGAGAAGGCCGGCGTCGAGGAATGCGACGTCGTGGCCGCCGTCACGCAGCTCGACAACACCAACCTCATGTGCTGCGAGGTGGCAAACCGCCTGTTCGACGTTCCGCACGTCATCGCGCGCCTGTACAACCCCGACCACGAGCGCGCCTACATGCAGCTGGGCATCGACTACGTGTGCGGCACGTCGCTTGTGGCCGAGGACGTGTTCAGCAAGGTGGTTTCGGGCCACGGCTCGCACATCGATTCATTCGGCGACTTCGAGCTTTTGCGATTCTCGCTGGACTTGAAGTGGGCGGATAAGCCCACCATTCGCGTGGCCGACATTGAACGAGAGCATGGCATCCGCATCGTCGCCTTCGAGCGCGGCGACGGATCCACTTCGAGCATCCCGACCAAAGAATCCGTGCTGCACAACGGCGATTTGGTGCTGGCCTGCGTGCGCCACGACCTTATCGAGCAATTCGCCAAATTCATTCAGGATTAGGGGCTAGACATGTACGTAGTTATCGCAGGCGGCGGAAAAGTCGGCGAATATCTGGCAAGCGTGCTGCTCGATAGCGGCAACGACGTGGCGGTCATTGAGGAAGACCTTGAAACCGCCGACCACCTGTCGGTCGTGCTGCAGGGCAGCTACTTGGTCATCCATGGCGACGGCTGCGACTCCAAGTTTCAGGAGGATGCCGGCATCAGGCGCGCCGACGTGTTCGTGGCCACCACCGGCCAAGACGACGACAACCTGGTTTCGTGCGAGATCGCCCAGCGCGTGTTCGACGTGCCCCGCTGCGTCGCCCGCGTGAACAGCCCGAAGAACCTGCGCATTTTCCGCGAGGTGGGCATCGAATGCGTTTCGTCGACGACGCTGATCGCAAACCTCATCGAAGAGGAAACGCTGCTGGGGTCGGTCAGCATCGCATCGTCGCTCACGCATGGCAACGTCATGCTCACCGAGGTGATCGTGCCGCGCATGCGCCACCACTCCAACGATGAGGGCGTTGCGGCGAACGCGGTCGTTTTGCCGCCGAAAAGCCTGATAGCGGCCGTGTCTTCGAAAGATGACGTGGAAGTGGTCGACGATGACACCATGCTCTACCCCGGCGACAAGGCCATCGTGGTAACCGACAGCGAGTCGCTAGCCGAAGTCCGAGCCGCCTTCCGCGCACTGTAAGAGTGTGACGCGCTTCGCGCTGTCTAACGCGGTGCGAGCTAGCGCTTCGCACTCACGAAATCTAGTTGCAGGGTTTACTTATCAAGCAAAATTCGTGGGGTCGAGCGAAAGCTCGGCCCGTTTTAGATAGGCCGCAAAGCGGCCGTCACCGATTTATCTCGGCGTCGCCGCCAGCTCGTCGAGCGCTTCCTGCGGCGTGTACTCGCAGGTGCCGTCGCCCAGCTTCACCACGTCGATGCTGTCGCCTGCCTTCACCTGACCGCCCTGCAACGCGACGAAGAAAATACCTTCGCGCGGGAAGATGCAGTCACCCGCCAAATAGAAGATGGCGCACTTCTTGTGGCACACCTTTCCCTGCTGCGAAAGCTCCAGCAGCACGTCATCGCCGATTTTCAGCTGCGTGCCCAGCGGCAGCGCCATCAGGTTAATGCCCTCGGTGGTGATGTTCTCGGCAAAGTCGCCCTCTTTCACATCCAACCCGCGGGCCTGCGCCTTCGCAATGGATTCCCAAGCCAAAAGCGAAACCTGGCGATGCCAGTCACCCGCATGCGCGTCCTCGGCCACGCCATGATGAGCCTCCACGGTCACCGGGCCGTCGACGACCTCCTTACGCGTGCCCTTGCGCTTCGACACGCACACCGCACGTACCACGCCATGCGTCGTGCTCTCGGCGTCCGGGCCTTCCATACGGCCCTTGTCGAAAACGTCGATCCGCTCAGGTTGCGCCGGCGCACCCTGATCGACGGCATTCACGCCATCTACGGCGGCGTTCACGTTGTCACTCGTCTGCGTCATAGTCATGTCCCCCATAAACCTAGTAAACAGCTAGGTGCATCCTACCACAGCAACGGCAAATGAAGGGCAACACGCTCTTCGCCAAAAACAAAAGCGGCCCGCAACTGCGGGCCGCCCAACAAGCAACGTTATTCCGGCGTTTAAATCTGCTGCATCTGCGCCAGGGTCTTCGCGTACCAATCTTCGTACGTCGGCGGGCAGTACTTGCTGGCGTTCGCCAGCGAAATAGTGTACCCATAGCCCTTCGCCAAGCCGGCGGCATGCGCGTTGATGGCCTCTTCCCAACTGCTCCACGACGTGTCGCCCATCCAGCCCCAGGCGTTATGGCTGCGGAAGCAGTTCTGCCCCTTGGTCGACTCGGTGTTGGAAATGGCCGGCGAGAAGCGCGGATCAATGCCGTTTTCCCATGCGGCCTCGGCAAACGTCGTGCCGTAACCGGCAAGCGTGCTACCGGACAGGTACGTATTGATGCGGCTTCCCCACTCCTCGACGAATTCGGTCTTCGAAACGTTCCAATCAACCTCGGAAAGCCCCGTCGCCGTGGCGCCCGAATCGCTCGCATACTGCGAATCGCGATGCGACTGCGCCGTGGCCGAATGCTCGGCGTCCTCCGCACGCTGCGCCTCCTCGGCGGCGCGTGCCGCGGCCTCGCGCTCGGAATCGATAGCGCCCGTGGCCTTGGAGATGTTGCGCGAGCTGGCCGTCGTCAGGCGCGACGTCGCGTTCTCGGAAGTGTCGCTCGTCTTGTCGGAAAGGGAGTCGCCCGCAGCGGACGCAGAAGCCGCGGCCGAACTGGACTCGGTGATGCCGAACGTCTGAATGTCGGGGGAAACGCCATTCGCCGCCGTAGCGATGCCGATGCCGAGGCAACCGACCAGCGCGACGGACAGGCACGTGAGGCCAATGCCACCGAGCGCCCAGCGCGACGTCTTCTGTATATCCCTCTTATCCAAAAACCAAAACCTTTCGTTTATGCAGCAAACGACTCCAAGCCGCCTTGGCGGCTGACAGCTTATTGCGTTGTTTGGGGGATTGCTGCCGGAAGTGCGTATGCTGTTTTCGGTACCTATATTTTACCGGACGCGCACACGGCGACCAACTTCTGTGAAGACCTGCTTCACCTTTTGTTCGCTTGACAAGTCGAATTTTTCAGTATTGCCTGATGGCCGCTTTTGCTTGGAATGCGTTCCAACCACCGCCCGCGCCTTCACAAAACGGCGAACGGCGCACCCATTACTCCCAGCGAATCAAGCAAAATTCAGCACCCCCAAGCCCAACCAGGCCGCAAAACTACCGCGTCACCTGGGGAAACGGCGCAACCACATTGTATTCGCGACCGAAAGGCGTCACGAACGTAAATTCATGCAGCGGGCCCGGCAAAGCACATAACCGCAGGCCAAGTATGCAAAATAAAATAAATACGCAAGCGGCGGCGACGATGAAGGCCCTGTTTCGCGTGCGAAATCCGGCAATAACGAACGCCACGGCCAGAAGCAGCATCGGCCACAGCTTCACCAACATCAGCCAAAGCGTCTCGCACGAAACGATGCCGATGGTCACCGAAAGCAAGGTAAGCCCCAGCGCGCACAGGCAAACGCCGCTGGCGAACATCGCGAAACGAAGATTCGGTCGCGCGGGCACGGCCAGCCGAATGAAGCCCAGCACGACAAGAATGAGCGGCCAGCACTGCCACCACACGGCGCCTTCGATAAGTGCGCAGATAACGACCGAGATCCCCAAGGTAAGCAGGACGGATCCCACAAGCAAGGCGCCTATGACCACGTAATTGGAATGCACGCGAAGCCAGCCCGTCGCCCGCGCGTCCGCCCCGAAAGCCTCCCGCGACTGCGGTTGAGGCTGCGATTGCGACCCGCCGGGCGCCTCGGCGCCCTGATGCTTCGCGGCCGCCGGCGGCGCAGGCGGCACATGGGCCGACCCCACATAGCGAAGTGCGGCGGCGGCATTCGCCCTGTCCTTGCGGCATCGCACCAGATGGGCATCTATGCGCCCGAACACATCGGATTGCGCTTCCTCGGGTTCCACATCCAGCGTTTCAGCCTGCGAACCGGGCTTGGGCAGCGCCACGCACAGCACGGCATACGGGACAAGGGCCACGCCAAAGGAAACCACGACAAGCGCCACGAACAGAATGCGAACGACGACGTAATCGACGTCAAGGTATTCGGCGATGCCCGAGCACACGCCGCCAAGCACCGCGTCTCGCGATCTGCGCAGCTGGCCTTGCGTGCTCACCGGTCCTCCTTATTCGCTGTCCTTTCGCGCCGCATCTTCGGCGCCTGCCGTCATATCGTCGTGCCCGCCCCGGTTCGAAGCGTCCGCTCCGCCAGCCGCGTCGGGACCGGCAGCCTTACGCTCCACGCGAACCTCCAGGATGCGGCGGCGGCGCATGGCCGTCACCGTGAAGCTAAAGCCCTCGAAATCAAGCGAATCGCCGACCTTCGGAACCGTGTCGGCCTTCGAGAGCAGCCAACCGGCCAGCGTCTCATAGTCCTCCGATTCCGCAAGGGGCCAACCGAGCTCGATGGCGTCTTCCACCGGGAACTTCCCGCTGGCAAGCCAGCTATCGGAGCCGAGCTGCCGCAGAATCGGGCGCTCGCGGTCGGTTTCGTCCACGATCTCGCCGACGATTTCCTCAACGATATCCTCGACCGTTATTAAACCATCGGTACCGCCGTACTCATCCACCACAATGACCATCTGTTGCCGTTTCGTTTGCATCTCGGTCAGCAACGGAAACACGTCTTTCGACTCGGGCACGAACATCGGCTCGAACGCGTAATCGACGGCAAGGTCCTCGCCGCGGCCATCAAGAACCGGCGGAACCAAATCCTTATAGTGAACGATGCCCACGATGCCATCTGCGTCTTCGTGGAAAACGGGCAGGCGCGAGAACCCGGTGCCCATCATGCGGTCGACGGCCTGGCGCACGGTTTCGGTGTCCTCGACCATCATCATGTCGACGCGCGGAGTCATGATGTCGCCCGCGTCCATTTCGCCTAAGTCCAAAATCTCGTGGATCATGCGCTTCTCGTCATCGAGAAGCTCGTCGTTGTCGGCGACGACGGCCTTCAGCTCGTCTTCGGCCGACTGCTCGCGGCGCCCCTTGCCGCCCAAAAATCCGAACAAGCCGCCTTTCGCCTGCTTGCTACTGTCGCCACCTTCGTTTTTGCCGGTCATTTCCCCGTCCTTTGCGAAAAATCTGATTGCAACAGCTTACACGACCATCTGCGCATTCGCCAACGGCAGGCGCAATTCGACAGCAACCCGTGAAAAAAGTCCGCAAGCGAAAGCGGGAGTATACTAGGTACGGCAAACGAACGACCGAAGGAGCATCATGCAATACGACGAGCTCAAAGAAGCCATCAAGCAGGCCATGAAGGCCAAAGACAAGCCGCGCCTGTCCATCCTGCGCCAGGTTCACGGCGAAATCAAGAACATCGAGGTCAACGAGCGCCGCGACATCACCGAGCAGGACGTCAACGACATGCTCAAGCGCGTGATCAAGCAGACGAAGGAAACGCTCGAGGGCTCCATCAAGGCAGCCAACAACCAGGAGCGCACCGACACCCTGACCGAGCAGGTTTCCATTCTGGAAGGCCTGCTGCCCAAGCAGATTTCCGGCGAAGAGCTTTCCCAGCTCATCGACACCGTGCTGGCCGAAATCGGCGCAACCACCAAAAAGGAAATGGGCCGCGTCATGGGCGAGCTGACCAAGCGAACCGGCGGCAACTTCGACAAGGCCGCAGCCGCGAAGGAACTTGGCGGGAAGCTGTCGTAGGGGCGGCGAAGAGCGACGGCAGGCTGACGGGCGGGCGAGGAGCCTGCCGAGCTGCCCTCGTCCGGACGAACCAGCGCAACCAGCCAGGGACAAAGCGGCACGACCCGGATGCTTAGCCGGCATCCGGGTCGTGCTATTTTTTCCGCCGCGAGAGCGCGTTCTTCACGCAGCTCGGCCGCAAATTGCCACCGCGAAGCCTACCGCCTACCGCGAAGGCGAACAGCGTTCGCCCAGCTCAACCGTCAAGCGTCGCCGCGAAGGCGCGCGACCAATCCGCAGCTCAGCGCTCACCCCCGCAGCCCGTCCCGCTACCGCGAAGGCGCGCGGCCAACCTGCCTGAGCACCTCTTGCTTCACCTGCGTATGGAATTCCGGGCGCACAAGGTAGTACGTCAACGCCTCAAGGTTCGCCTCAAACGAGGTGCCGCGGCCGACGATCTTGAAGTACTCGACGCCGTATTCCCTCGACATTGCTTCCGCCTCTTGCGCGGTGAACAGAATCGGGTGGTTTTCCGGATGCGAGAAGAAACTCGGCTTCTGAGCCGGGCACGCGAACGCCTCCAGATTGCCCTCGCGCTGATCGCGGCTGTTATGCAGGTAGTGCGCCTGACGCCTGGGGCACGCTGGTTGGCAATATTCGTTCACCATAACCTCAAGCTTTTCCGGGCGCTTCACCTGCCTTAGGAATTCGGCGTCTTTCCCGAAGTTGTAATTCAGCACCACCAGGTCGAACTGGCCCGGGGCCTCGTTCAGCTTTTCGGGCGTCAGAATCTCATGCGTCGTCGAAAGCACGAGCGACAGGCCATACCGTTCGCGAATCGCCCGACCAACTTCCGGCGAATAGACAATCGCCTGGGCATGCGCCTTGGCAGCTTCTTCCAAAATGAACTGGGTGTACGGGTCATCCAGGTCAGCAACCGTCGCCAACATGTTCGTCAGCGTCAAGCGCGGCGTCAAGCCGTATTCCGCCAGCACGTCAAACGTCCAGCGGATCTTCTCCGGGGGAAACGCGCCGTTAATGGCCGCGCGCCCGCCGTTCAGGCTGCATGAGGGAAAGCACCCGTAGATGCTGTCGATTTTCACGCCCGGCCGCATAACCTGGGGGCTGAACTGCTCCAAGCGAGCAAAGAACAGGTTGAGACCCAGCGCGCTCGTGAAATCCGGCAGGGAATATTTGATCATGCTGCCCTTCGCCTCCTGTTCGCAACTTGCATCGCTTACTTTACCCGCAATCCTGTGGAAATTGCAGCTAACCCTGGCGACCTGCGTCCGCCCAACCTAGCTGCAGCACGGCAGCCTGCCGCCAGTCGGCACCAGCGTCCGCCCGCATCACCTGCAAGCGCAACCGTCAGCAACGCGTCCGCCCGCCAGCCGCCGTACATCACGCCCTAGAAAGCGTGCATCTGCAAGTCTTCGCCGATCACGCTATGAATCTTGTTGAACATCGAATCGGGCTTATTCGGCTCCCATTTCGGCTTTTCCATTTCGTAGAGTACGCCTTCCTTGCCCATGAACTGCTTGATGGGGATGGTGCTCTCGACGGTGATGGCCTGCGAATGGCACAAGCTCTCGCACAGACGGCATTGCATGCAGGCCGCCGGACGATGGAATATGCCGAACAGCTCGGGCTCGTCCACCTTGAAAATAGCGCCCGTCGGGCAGAACACCGCGCACATGCGGCACGCCGTGCAGGCATCTTTGTCGATGTGGATTTTGCCGACCACGCGCGTGGTCACCTCGTCGGCTACGGGCTCGCCGATGTGCTTCAAATAGTTGTACATGCGCGTGCGGCGCGTGGGCACGAAGTGCGACAGCGTGCCGGTTTCGGGGTTGACCTTGCGATACGCCACCGGGACGGGCTTGGGCTTCTCCACGCCTAGGGCGCTGTCGATGCCCTCGCGAGCAAGGTCGGCGCCGGCTGCGCGGGCGTCCTTGAACGCCTGGCGCCTGCTGGTGCCGGGCAGGTCGCATTCAACCGGAACGTAGCCGGCTTCTTCCGGCTGAAGCCATACCCTATCAGGGAATTCGTCGGTAACGGTAACGGGCAGGTCGCAGTCGAACGCCTTCAGCATGCGGGTTGAATCGGCCAGGACCTGGCGGACGAATTCGCCGCCCTTCGCGTGCTCGCAGGCCTCGCAATCGTTGCAGACGAACGTGGCGTCCAAGCACTTGTACGCGCCCAAGCCAATGGCCATGCTCTCGTCGATGCGGCCGAGGCACGGCACGACGCACATCGCGTTGTCGTCCAGGCGCGGATGCTTATTGCGCTTGCCGCGCTTGGCCGGCTCGTCACCTTCGACCTGAGCCATCGCAGCATCGTAGGCGCACTGGCAAGCGATGACCGGATGCCCGCTGGTCGCGCGGATCGACTGCTTCACCAGGCGTGTCAACTCATCGTCGCCAAGGCCCTTCACCTCAAGGGCACCGGTCGGGCACGCATTTGCGCACGTGCCGCAGCCGATGCATTTTTCCGGGAACACCTCAAGCTTGTTGGCGGCCGAATACGCGATCGCGCCGGTCGTGCACACATCGACGCACTTCAAGCACTTCGCGTTCCTGTTGCGGATGCAAACGCATCGTTCCTCGTGAACCGCAATGTTTTCGGGCGCCATGCCCTCGAACATCGAAAGCAAACTATCTATGAAAGCCATTTCCGACCACCTGCTCGTCTCTTCTGATCTTCCCTATTCGGCGGCTTTGCCGGAAGCGCCGCCAACGGCTTCGCCGACAGCGTTGCCAGCCTTCGCGGCGCTTACAGCGCCTTCGTTGCCGACAAGTTGCGGCTTCGCGGTCGATTTGCCCCCGGGAAGGAAATCGAACGTAATAGCGCTAGCAGGGCAAACGTCGCTGCACGCCTTGCACTTGCTGCAATCGTTCAGCGTGGTCTCGCCCTTCGCGATGTCGTGCAAATTAATACCTTCGGGGCAAGCGGCCACGCATCGGTTGCACTCGACGTTCGCCGTCGTGTTCAGGCACTTGCTCTCGTCGATCTTCGGCACGAACGTCTTATTCGCGGCGCTGAACAGCGAAAGCAGCGCCCCTAGCGGGCAGAAATGTTTGCACCAACGCGGCAGCAGGATGACCTCGACCAGGATAATCGCCACGAACAGCACGATTGTCCACGTGGCCTCGCCGAACGCGAACAGGCGCATGATCAGCATCACGCTGATGAACGTCAGGCCCACCGGGCAAATGATGCAGAACACCGGGAAGCCGAAAATTCCCGTCGTCACCAGGGCAGCGGCCAGAATGCCGTGACGGCTGTCCAGCTTGATGCCCTTCGACTTGCCGCACGGGTGCTCGCACAGGCCGCACCCCTTCTTTCCCAGCAGCTTCCGCTCGTTCTCGGTCAGCGGCGCGGGCGCGTCATCGGCGGAAGCGCCGTCGGCCGCAGCCTCGCCAGCCTCAGCAGCCTCGCCGGCCGCAGCCTTCTTCCCGGCCTTCTTCCCCGGCTTCAGCTTCGACAGGAAATGCACGGGGCACACCCAGCTGCAGAACGCCTTGCCCAGCAGCACGCAAATGACGAAAACCGCAACGATGCTGACCACGGCCATCGGAATAGCCGTCTTACCTGCGATCATGCTCAAAAGCGACCCAAGCGGGCAAAGCAGCGTGATGGAATCGAAACCGATGCCGCACACGTTGCCGATACCGAACGCGGTGAAGTATCCGACGGCAACAAGGGCTAGAACGGCGATCATCACGATAAAGCGCAGACGCGCGGTGTTTTTCCTCTTCATGGTTCAGCCCTCCTTAGTTGCTCAGGGGTTTCACGGTGATGGCGCGGTCGGTCGGCGACGACGCGTCCCACGTTCCGGACAAGCTGCCGGCCGTCAGCGAAATGCACGCGCACTCGCAGGCGCCGCAGCCGTTGCACTTGTCCTCCAAAACGTACGGCGTGTTCGAACTGTCCAGCTCAAGCGCGCCGTAAGGGCAAGCGTCCACGCAGCTGCGGCAGCCCTCGCCGCGGTACGCCAGGCACCAATCCTTCGTAAGGCGCGCCATGCCTATGTTCACGCGCGGTGCCGTTATAGGCGCAATCGCGCCGGTCGGGCACACCGCAGAACAGCGCGGGCCGCCCGCAATGTCTTCGCAGAAGTTGCACCAGCTCTCTTTGAACGAAAGTTTCGGCGTGCGCGCGGACAGCAACCCGTCCTCAACATGCGAGATGGCGATGGCCTTCTGCGGGCAGGCCTCCAAGCACTTCTGACAACGTGTGCATTTGGAAATCAGCTCGGCGCTATCCTGCGCCCCCGGGGGCCGCACGACCTCATCGGTCGGAGCGAACTTCACGGCGCCGACGGCGATCAACGCCGCCGTGCCAGCCGCCGTGCACAGAACGTCGCGGCGGGTAAACGCCGGCGCGCTCGATTCTTTGGGTTTCACCTGGTCCATGGCTCGCTACTCCTCCGACGCATTTGCCGCTCCGGCCGCGCCCTCGGCGCCCGCAGTCTCCGCGGCCGCCGCAGCTTCGCCCATGGCCTGCTCGCGCGCGGCGGCGCTTTCGTCCTCGAACTCTACTTCGCTCAGAAGGTCTTCCAGCAGCTCTTTTTCGCACTGCAGATAACCCAGCGTCAGCTTGCCGACGCCCTTATAGAAATCGGTCTTCGCGAACTTCTGAATGTCGCGCTCCATCATCGGGTACCAGGCCAGAAGATGATCTTCCAGGAAGTTACGCTGCTGAACCAGCAGGGCGATGGCCGCATCCTCGTCGCCGGCCTCGTATTCGTCGAAGGTACGCTGAGCCAAAATGGCCAGATACTCGGTCTCCAAGGCGATGTGGTCCTCGCCTTCCTTCCACGAATCCATCTTGGAAAGCCCGGCGGCGCGGTACAGGGCCAGCATCTCGTCGCGCGCCTCCTGCATCATCAGGCGTTTCGGGCTGGTGTACACCGACTCGTACGGGTACGCCGCCGAAAAGCCTGAAACGCCGCTGCCGATGAACGCATGCACGTAATCGACAGCCAGCACGTTCAGCACGTTGACGTCGGCCTTGTTCAGGAACGTGCGGATTAACTCGTAGCCCTTGTCAACGTTGGTGCTCTTCGTGTTCTTCGGAAATTTCATCCCATTCAGCTCGTCGAGAAATTCCTGGTCAACCTCCTTGATGAACAGCCTTGAAATGAAGCTGTACATGTTGACGCGGTTTTGCAGAATGTCGCTTATAGTGATGGTCTCGCCCGCCATAACGTCCCCCTTTTGCTAGTTCGTCTCGCTCTTGTCGGCGTCGTCGGCGCCGTCTATCTCCGCCGCCTCAACGTCCGCGAATATCTCGTCCGCCAGCAGCTGTTTTCCTATGTCCGTGATCACCCACGCCGTGTCGAACTCGAGCGCGTTCACGTTCTTCAGCTTCTCCAGGAAGTACTGGCACCACCTGCGCGGCTCCTGCAGAATCGGATGCGCGTCCAGGGCGTCGGCGACGGCCTTCTTGGTGGCGCCGCCCTCCTCGCTGCACATCTGCAGAACCTTCTTCCAAACGGGAAGGTACTGAGGCTCGTTATTGACCGCATCGAACGCAGCGCTTGCGCTCCACATGCGCTCGACGGCGTCTTTGCCCGCATCCGTCGCCAGGTAAAACACCGGCGCCTCTTTCTCAACCTCGTCGTACTCAACGTCAAGCTCGTCAAGGCTGATGGCGTCCACGCGCGCCTCTTCCGCGGCCTCCTCGGCTGCGTCGGCAACGGCAGCAACGGCCGTACCCGCGTCAGCGGCGGACGCCTCATCGGCCTCTTCAGCAACGGCATCCAGGTCAATCTCGTTGCCCTCTTCGTCGACGCACACAAGCGCGCCGGCGTCATGCAGCAACTCGATGATGCGAATCGCGTCGTACACGCTGGTGCCCTGCGGATACGCTTCTTCCAGCTCATCGGCCGCAACCTCAAGCGTCTTGGGCTCGTCGCAAATCTTGATGGCGCTTAAGATGCGGAACTTCTGCCCCGGAATGCCGGCGACCAGCTTATCGATGCGCTCGGCCGGCGGAAGCTCGACCGCCTCGGGCACCACCGACTTGTCTGCATCGGGAATGGGAGCCTGATATTCGATGCCCCCGGCGTATTCATCATCCGTCTCAAGCTCAAGGCCGGCATCCGCCAGCGGATCGAAATCGTCTTCAAGCTCAAATACTTCAACTTTCTCCATGTCAGAAAATCCTCTCTCTAACGCCCTCCAGCCAATTCGCGCTTCGTCAGGCGCTCTCGGCTCGTCTCTACTCTTCGCCCTTATCGCCGGCTAGCTCGGCCGGCTCGCTTAGCTCGCCCTGCTCGCCCGGCCGTCTCAAAAGCACCGACGGCGAAACACGCGCCATCCTTCTTCCGTCCTTCATGTAGATGCGCGTCGTGAACATATGCAGCGCGGCGGTGTTCTCAATCAGGTCATGGTCGAAGTTCGCGTACACGATGCAATCGCACGCCGTCGCCTCAACGGCCTTCAGCAACCGACTCTCGCGAGCAAGCGCGCGCTGACGGTGATCCATGTCGTAAGCATCGTCCACAGCATCGCGCTTGGGCATGAAGCCGTCCACCATTCCGGGGATCACCAGCGTTTTGCACGGATGCGAAATAACGCGCGTGAACGTGGTGACGACAACGCCCTTAAGCAGGCACGCAGGCTTCGGCTTGAAAGTCGCAGCGAACGCCGCAACGTCCGGGCGCCCGTCCTTGTCGCCCAGCGCTGCCGCATGGCTGCCCAGCGGTATCCCGACGCTTTCCATATAGGCTTCGATTTCGCCAACCGTCTTCGTCTGCCAAACGCACTGGGCTTCCTCGAACAAATCCAGCGGCTTGAGGAACTTCTTGAAGCTCACGGTCACGGCTTCGGAATTCTCAGGGAGGCGCATTTCGCTGATGGCGTCCGTGATGCTCAACTCGTTTTCGCGCGCAAACGCCAGCAGCTCCAGGAAGCCGTCGCTTCCCACCAGCCAGTCACCGGCGCCAATGAAGGTGCGCAGCGCCGTAAGATCGCGCGGGCTCTCAAGCAGCTTGGCGAAGGCATGCAGGCGAATCTCGCCGCAACGCGTTGCCTCGCGCGGGTCGCCAGGGGTTTTCCTCGGCGTCAAATCAAGCGAGCAGGCAACGCCCTGAGCACGCAGCGTTTTTGCAATCTGCTTCGCCCACGTCGCATTCGGCGCGGCAACAACAATGCTCTCGGCCGGGGCGCCGTTGCCAATGGCATGGCCCACGTAATCGGCAACGTACTCGAATTCCTCAATGGGGGTGGAAAGGGTTTTGACCGGCAGCTTGATCGGCGCTGGCGTCTCAAGGTAAATCGCCTGCACTTCTTCAGCCTCAAGCAGCTCGGTCATGCCGGCGGGGTTCGGGTACGGCTCGTCGTCGAGCACCTTGAAGTCGCCATTTCCGAAGGCGACGAACGCATCGCCGCTCAAAAACTCGACCAAACGCTGGGAAGATTTGCTCAACGCGCCGAAGTTGTCGACCACGATGGGGCAGCGCTGCGGCTCAACGCCCGCGCCCTTTAAACCCAAGTAAGCCTTGGCCGAAACCTCGGCCGGCACGCACGCGCGACGCGCTTCCAAATTCTCTTCCAGAATGGCGAACACCGTCGCCTCTTCCTGGGTTACCAGCCAGCCTTCGGTCTCGGCAGTGCAGTCCGCCAGGCTATGGTAGAAAAACTTGAGCATCTCGGAAATGCGCTTCAGCTTCATGCCGCACACCTTGACGTCTTCCGTCAAAATGTCCATCTCGTTCGCATCGAGCACCCTGCTCTCACGCAGAACGGCAGCCTGAACGCGCTCGTCCTCAAGCTGACGAAGCGCCAAATCCTGAATGAAAACGACCTCGACGCCCTCCGCCTCGGGCGTGCCCGCAAGCGCAGCCGAAAGCGCCGCCGCATGCACGCGCGTCGCGCAAACCACCATCGCCCGGCCATGCGCCTGGGCAAGACCGGCGGCCTTGCGCGCAATCGCGGCGTCAACGTCCGCATTGCTCGGAGTGCACACGCCAATGCGCGCGCCGCCCTCCGCAGCAAGCAGGCTATCTAATTCTTCAACTGAAACGGTTCGTTTGCTCATGCTGGCCTCCATCCTCAACTACTTGGATGAAGCCTGTCCAAAGCCCCCCGACCTCAAAGTGAGCAACACTCGTCCAAAATCAGCGCCTATTATGCGCCCGACTTTCGGCATTCGCTATCATAAATTTTGTTGATTTTAGCCTTCATCAGCCAAAAGATCATCGCTAAACGCCAGGTCAAGAAGCGCCTGCCTATTCGGAACGCCAACCTTTTGGTAAATATGCCGCGTATGCGTGCTCACGGTGCCGGCCGAAATGAACAGCGTCTCCTGAATGCGCGCCATGGTCCTGCCTTGCAGCAGCAGAAGCAGCACTTCCGACTCGCGCTGCGACAGCCCGAAACGCTCCGTGATCACATCGGCCGCATGCTGAATCGGCGCAATCGGGTCCGCGCCGGCGCCCGCGCCGCCAGCACCGTCGCCGGCGCCCGAGCCCGCTCCCGAATCGCCACCGGCCGCCTTGCAGTTTGCGCAGGCGCTCATCTGCAACACGATAGGCGCACCGCCAACAAGACCCTTCGCCCCACCAGGCGAAACCTCGGTATCAAGCTCACCGATGCCGGCATGAGTCAAATCGCCTTCGGTAAACAGCACCAACGCGGTAACCAAGAAAACGATGGTGCAAAGAATGCTCAGCAGGTTAATGTTGATAGCACTTTCGAGCGCGCCCACAAGCGCATCGCCGCAGACCAGGCCAATGGCCTCACCGAAATACAGAACGCCGACGCAAAGGGCGATGGTCTGCGTGGCCCCGGTTCCAAACGAACGGTAAACAATATTG
>CAVBPP010000111.1:0-4913 GCA_963597295.1 Paratractidigestivibacter sp.
GTATCGGAAGCGGGCATGCGGACGCCTATGGTGCCGGCGGCGGACTGGAACGCAGGCGGCACTTCGTCGGAAGCGTTCACCACCAGCGTGAGCGCGCCGGGCCAGAAGGTGCGCGCGAGCATCAACACCGATTCGGGGACGTGCTTGCCATATTTTTGCAGGTCGCCAAGGCCTCCGACCAGCCAAGCGATGGGCTTGCGGGCCTCGCGGCGCTTCAGCTCGTACAGGACTTCAGGCGTTGCCGCGGCGCTAATGGCCACCCCAATGCCGTAAACGGTATCGGTCGGATAGATGGCGGGTTTTCCCTGTTTGAGCGCTTGCGCGGTCTCTGATAGCGTGTTCATGCGTATCTGCATGGTTTTACCCCTTCATAAGAAAAGCCCTGCCGCATATACGCAGCAGGGCTTGCAATTGTAGCATGTAGAAAAAGACGATGCCTCTTCCCTATTCGAAGTGGTCGGCGGCCTTTTCCAATTGGTCGATGATGTCGATGGACTGCGGGCACATCGATTCGCAGGCGCCGCACTGGATGCAGTCGCTGGCCTTGCCGGGCACGGCCTGCCAGGAATACTGCTGCTTGGCGAACTCGCGGTTTTCGGTCTGCAGCTCAAGGTTCAGCAGGCTCATGATCTCGGGGATGGCCACTTGCTGCGGGCAGTCCTTCACGCAGTAGCGGCAGTTCGTGCACGGGACCGTCGGCATGGCGGCGAGCACGCCGTTGGCCTCGGCGAGCGCGGCCTTCTCGGCGTCGTTGAAGCCGCTGCCGTTGGCCTTCCATTCCGCCACATTCTGTTTCACCTGGTCGAGGGTGGACATTCCGGCAAGCCCGGTCATGACGCCGGGCTGGTTGTAGCAGAAACGGTACGCCCAGGAGGCCTGGCTCAGGTCGGGGCGCGCGGCAGTCAGCGGCGCGGCCACCTTCGCCGGCAAGTCGGCCAAGCGGCCGCCGCGGCACGGTTCCATAATGATGACCGGAACGCCGAACTTCTGCGCGACCTCCATGTTGCGGCGCGACTGCACGACCGGGTTTTCCCAGTCCAGATAGTTGACCTGCAGCTGGATAAAATCGACCTCGGGGTGCGCGGTCAGCAACGCCTCGAGCGTTTCGGGGCCGTCATGCATGGAAAAGCCCACGTGGCGGATCTTGCCCGCGGCCTTCTGCTCCTGCGCCCACTCCCACAGGCCGAAGTCGTCGAACTTCTTCGTGCGGTCGCCGCCCACGTTGTGCAGCAGGTAATAGTCCACGTAGTCGGTGCCCAGGCGCTCGAGCGAGGTATCCAGGCAGGCCTTCGCGGCTTCGGCGTCGGGCAGCGCCCAGGCCAGGCATTTCGTTGCGATGGTAAAGCTTTCGCGCGGGTAGCGCTCGACCAGCGCCTGGCGCAGCGCCACCTCGGAGTGACCGTTGTGATAGACGAACGCGGTGTCGAAGTAGTTGCCGCCGCCTTCGATGTAGGCGTCGACCATCTGCTTGAAGTGCTCGATGTCGATATCGGTGACGTCTTTAGGGTCGTTCTGCGGCAGGCGCATGCAGCCGAAGCCGAGCTTCGACGCGTCGGAAATCTCAAGTGCCATATTGGTTTGCTCCTCTCGGTCTGAGGAACATGGTAAAGGCTAGAGTCTGCTTCAAGTCAAGGGGAAATTTTAGCCGACTCCCATGCCTTGGACGTCCCACGTGGCCACCTGTTCTGGGCTTGCGGCGGCACCGGTGGCAAGCCACCACGAAACCGTATGGGAAAACGAGCTCACGAACAGGACCCGCTGCAAGTCGGCAGGCATGTCGGCGGCCGCTGGGGCTGGGGCGGGTCGCTTTTGGGGAATTTTGTGGCGCCCTTCGGGCTTTCTAATGCGGTGCGAGCTTTCGCTCACACCCACGAAATCTAACGGCACGGTATCTGAAGTTGCAAAATCTAACAGCACGTCGTCCAAAACCTTCGCAGAATCTAACGGCACGGCATCTGAGGTTGCAAGCAACACGAATTCGGATAGCTCCAGCTTCACCGAATTGAGGAAGCTTTCGCTCGCGCCCATGGCTGCTGGCGATACCGCCACCTATGTTGCTGTTGATGGGAAGCCTGCTGGGGTGGTGGCGCTTTCAGACACCATCCGGCGCGAGGCTCGGCGCACGGTGAAGACGCTGAACGCCGCCGGGGCCGAGCCAGTGCTTTTGACCGGCGACACGCAGGCCGCAGCGCAAACAGTAGCCAATCTGGCCGGCATTTCCGAGGTTGTTGCGTCGTGCAAGCCCGAGGACAAGATGGCTTACATTCAGAAGAGCGAAGCCGACGGCGTGCCCTGCGCCATGATCGGCGACGGCATCAACGACGCGCCGGCCCTTCGCCGCGCCTACACGGGCATCGCCGTGGGCGGCGTGGGCGCCGACGTGGCGGTGGAGGCGGCCGACATCGCCATCGCGAACGGCAGTATCTCCAAGGTGCCGCACCTGGTGGCGCTCTCCCGCCACATGATGCGCGTGATCAAGGCAAACCTCACGTTTTCGATGACGCTGAACTTCGTGGCCATCGTGCTGGCGTTCATCGCCGTGCTTGACCCGGTATCAGGCGCACTGGTGCACAACTGCGGCAGCGTCTTCATGATAGTAAACTCCGCATTCTTGCTGAGCTGGCCGAAAAGGTAGATGGAGCCCTGCGGATGGTTTCGTGGCGTTGAGTCAGTTGGCAATATATTGCGTTACGCAATATATTGCCAACTTGGCGTTATGACTGACGGGAGAGCAACAAACTGGGCCACATGGGCGCAACGGAGAGAAACGAGGAGGCCAGCGCCCCCTTCCCTACTCTTCCCTACTCTTCCGGGTCCAGGGCGCCGGCTAGGACTTGCATGCGCATTTCGGCTTCCTCGATCATTTGACTGCAGATTTTCAGCTCGGCGCCGGCATCTAGACCGGCCACTTCGCTGACTGCCTTGTACTTCAGGTCGTGCTCCAGGCTGGCCCAGAAGTCCATCGCCAAGGTTCGCAACTGAATTTCGACCGGAATGGATTCCTTCTTCTCCATGAAGTACACGGGGATGCGCAGGATAAGGTGCAGGCTGCGGTAGCCGTTTTCCTTCGGGGAGGCGATGTAGTCCTTCACCTTCACGATTTCCAGATCATCTTGGCTGCTCAGCAGGTCGAAGATGCTGTAAACGTCCTGGATGTAGGGGCAGATGACGCGGATGCCGGCGATATCCAGGATGTAGCGTTCCATGTTCTCGAGCGTGGGCTCGTAGCCGTAGCGGATGATTTTGCCATAGATGGAAGACGGCGCCTTGATGCGCGACTCGATGTGATGAATGGGGTTGCGCTGCTTCTTCAGGTTGAGATCTTGGTCGAGAATTTCCAGGCGCACCTGCATCTCTCGCATGGCTGCGGTGTACTTCTGCATAATGGCGCGTGCTTCCTCGCCGGCCCGCTGCAGCAGCGCCAGGTTATTCGACGTGATGCGCAGGTCGCCGGACATATTGAACGCCGAAAGGTCAGGCACGTTGGGCACGGGAAGGCTGCCCGTAGGCACATCTGTAAGCTTTTCGGCGAAATCATCGGCGGCCATGGCGACTCTCCTTCAATTGAAAACGGCATTTTTGCCGAAGAGCATAGTAGCGCAACCAGGCGCGCCGAGGCCTCACGCAGTCTGCCTTTGACTGATTTGTTACTAAAGCTTTGGTTGCGGGAGCGAAGGCGGGCGTGTAAAATACAAAAAGCGGTGCCCCGGCATACCGGGCGGCATCGTTGGTTATTTTAAGCCGGGTGACTTTCGAGCGTAACCCGGCTTAGTTTTTCCTTAGATGCTGTTCACTTAATCCCTGTTGGCAAGGCCAACGATTTCGATTACAAGCGTAAGAATCGCGCAGAGCGCGATGACCGTTTGCACGTCCATAGGCATACCTCCATCCGTTGAAGGCCGCCCGGTAAGCGAAACACCGCTCTTCTATTATACGAACTTATGTTCCATATATGAATACGATGTTGGATCTTTTTTCTTAATTGAGAGCCCCCGGGGCGCTTCCATTAAAACACTGTCGCGCTTCGCGCTCTCTAGTGCGGATTGAGCTTTCGCTCAACCCCACGAAATCTTGGCTGCATGGCTTACCGCTTCCGCGATGTCATCATGGGCTGCCCCGTATTCGTGGGTGCGAGCGAAAGCTCGCACAGAATTAGGCAGCTCGCGAAGCGAGCGTCGCTCTTTTCATGCGAGCTGGCGGCCGCCCTCGAAATACCGACGCCCTTCGGGCTCTCAATACAGATTCGAGCTAACGCTTCGCACCCACGAACTATTTGGAAGCGCGAATCGATCCCTACCCGAAACACGCAAAAGGGCCGCAGGCTTTTACCTGCGGCCCCCTTAAGCTTGCAACTCTGCTAGCGCCTACCAGACATTAGGAGTGTCCCTTTGTCTGGTTCGCGCCGGCGGGGCGGCTGGCCTGCGTTTGCGAGTCAGCCGCCTGTCGTTGCTTTGTTACTTGCCCATGCTGTTGCGCTTGCGGCGCACGTTCATGGCCACGGTGCCGGCTGCTGCGGCCATTGCGGCGCCGATCAGCGTCAGAAGGCCTTGCAGCACGCCGTCGCCCGTCTTAACGGCCGTGGTGGCGTTGCTGTTGCCGTTCGAGCCGCCCTTCGAGGAATCGTTGTAGGTGTTGTTGAACACCGGCGTCTTGTCGCCCTCGTAGGACACCTTAGCGCTCAGCTGGCCCTTACCGTCGTCAGTCACGGTGACGTTGGCGGTGTAGACCGTGCCGTCGTAGGTCACGTTGGCCTGAGCGTCGTTGGTCTCGGCCACCTTGTAGGTGAACGTCTTCGTCATAACGCGCTCACCATCGGCGTCGACCATGTCATCGGCGGTGAAGGTCAGCTCGGGGAAGCTGATCTGGCCGGTGGCGTCGTTCTTCGCCTGGGCGACAACCTTGCCGTTCTCGTC
>CAVBPP010000112.1:0-6442 GCA_963597295.1 Paratractidigestivibacter sp.
GTGGGCTTTTCCAGCTATAACGCGTACAACAACAAGTATTACGGCTTGGAAATTGACCTTGCCGAGGAACTGGCCAGCCGCATGGGCTATTCCGGTTGCGAGTACACGCAGGTGACGCCCGACACCCGCAAGGAAACGCTGGCCGCAGGCTCGGTCGATTGCATCATCGCCTGCTATTCGGTTTCGGAAAGTCGCGAGCACAACTTCGATTTCTCGCCTGCCTACTACGAGGATTCGGTGGTGTGCATGGTCGAGAAAAGCACGCTCATCAGCAACGTTTCGGCGCTGAAGGGTTGCACGTTCGGCACCGTTTCGGGTGCGAACACGGCCCCGCAGCTGGCGCAGTACCTCGTTGACATCGGCTTTTCCGACGGCAAGAAGCTTTCGGCGAACGCCGACAACACCGAGGCCTCCTTCGACACCTGGAAGCTTCGCCAGCTTGAAAGCTATCAGGCGCTTTCCGACGCGCTTGAGCAGGGGACGGTCGATGCGTTTGTGGCCGATGGTGCCATTGCCAGCGCTTATGCTGATGCCGACCGCATCAAGCTTTCGGATTTTTCCATCAACCCGCAGCATTACGCCGTTGCGACCAATAAGGATTCCTCGCTTTCGCAGCCCGTGTCCAACGCGATGCAGGCCATGATCGACGACGGAACCGTGGCCCGCTTGATTCAAAAATGGAGCTAGGAGCAGCTATGTCTACCCGCCTTAAGAAAAAGACCGCCATCCTGGTCGCGACCATCGTCGTGTGCATGGTCGCGATGGGCTTTTTGCTCTCGGGCATGCAGGAGCGCCTGTCGCTTTCCAACTGCGACACCGAGATTTCGCAAGAAGCTGCGAAGTTGCCTGAGCTTTTGCAAGACGCCGCCGACGAGACGACGCAGAACACGCAGACCTTCGACGCCATCTATCAGAGCAAGGCCGACAGCGTGGCTTTCATGGCGAACAACAACGCCGGATATGCCGCCACGAACGCGAAGATGGCTGAGTACAAGCAGCTGCTGGAAGTTGACAACATCATGATCGTGCATGCCGACGGTACGGTTGTCGCGGCCGCCGGGCAGACGCAGGCTGATTTCTCGCAGCAGCGCTTCAACCAGCTGCGTAGCTGCCTGACCAGCGGAAAGGCATCGGAAGCGGTTGAGGTTGAGCTGACGGATAAGAATTGGCTCGACCGCTATTACGCCTCCAAGATCGACGACGATACCATGGTGGTTATCGAGCAGAACCCCTCCGAGCTACGCGAGCTTATCGCCTCGACCGGTTCGACCGAAAGCGTGCTGAAGAACATATCCATCGGCAGCCATGGCTTCGTGATGTCGGTTTCCTCGAAGGATTACCTGGTCGGTTATCATCCCGATTCCACCCTGGTGGGCACCGACGTGACGGGTGCGGGCATTGACGTGGCCAATCTGTCCGACGGCGCGCACTTCAGCTGCACCTTCGGCGGGCAGAAGCTGTACTGCGGCGTTTCGCAGATCGACGACACCTATTACGTGTTCTGCGTGCCGGAAAGCGACTTTGTGACCTCGCGCACCATCACGGTGGGAGTTATCTTGTTCGTGTTCTTGGCCGTGATGGTGGCCGTGGCGCTGTACGGCATCTTCGTTATGCGTGAGGACGAGCGCACGGGCACGGGCGAGAAGTACCGCGCATTCGGCGGCTACCACTACAACCGATCCATCGGCAAGAAGGCCATCGTGCTTTCCATCTGCGGTTTTCTGGTCGTTCTGGGCGTGAGCTTCTACATGCAGACGCTGTTCGCGCTTTCCAGCCAGTCGGTCACCAACAATGAACGCGCCACGCAGATCAGCGAGACCATCGAGCGTTCCGACGAGCGCATGGCCACGCTGAAGAGCCAGTATTCCACGCGTTACTTGTCGAAGTGCCGCGTAGCCGCTTACATTGTGGATGCGAACCCCTCGCTTGCCACCAAGGACAAGATGTACGAGCTGGCAAGCGTCCTGCAGATTGCTGCGGTGTACGTGCTAGACGGCAACGGCGACATGATCGCGTCGTCGACGCCGCTTCGCAGCTATAGTCTGTCGACGGACCCGAACGAGAGCTCGTATGCGTTCCGCGCGCTGCTCGGCGGCAAGGAAGAGCTGGTGCAGGCCGTTTCCACCAACGATTCTACGGGCGAGGCGCAGCAGTTCATCGGCGTGGCCACGCATGATTCGGCGGGTTACGCGAACGGTTTGGTGCAGATTGCCGTGCGCCCGACGCGTTTGGAAACGCTTATCAATTCCGTCAAGATTGAAAACGTGCTTGATGGCGTGAAGGTGGGGGCCTCGGGCTTCGCCTTTGCCGTGAACAAGTCCAGCCAGACCGTGGCGTATTTCCCCAACGAGAGCCTTAAGGGCAAGACGGCGACCGAGGTGGGCATCAGTGCCGATCAGCTGCGCGACGGCCGCTCGGATTACTTGAAGGTGAACGGGCAGACGTATTTCGCCACCTGCAAGGAAGTGGATGGGTATTACCTGTTCGTGGCCGGAAACGAGGGCGAGCTGATGTCCGAGCGCGGGCCGCTGACGGTGGCGACGGGCATCATCGCCGCGCTGTGCCTGGCGTTTATCTTCATCGTACTGTCGCTTGAGCGTTCGGTTGCTGCTGGCGGGGCCGCTGGCGCAGCTGGGGCGGCTGGGGCTGCCGCTGGGGCGGCCGCGCGCCGCGAGGAAACCGACGATCGCGTGATCGATGTGCAGATGGCCGACGGGACCACCAAGCGTTCTGAAAGCGCGATGAGCCGCTGGCTGAACAAGTCGCTGAACTGGCACGAGAAATCGCCCGAGCAGAAGCTGGGCACCACCATCCGCTGGTTCATAGGCATCGCGGCGTTCATCGTGTGCTTCGCCGTGCTGTTCAAGGACGGCATCTTCCCCGAGAATTCCGTGATCGCCTACATTCTGGCTGGCGATTGGGAGCGCGGGTTCAACATTTTCGCGTGCACTGCCTCCATCATGTACGCGTGCGTGGCCATTACCGCGGCCACCGTGCTGCAATGGCTGCTGCATATGCTGGCCGGCGTGCTGGGTGCCCGCGGCGAAACCGTGTGCCGCCTGCTTTCGAGCATCGTGAAGTACGGCATGGTCATCTTCATGCTGTATTGGTGCCTGGGCGTGCTGGGCGTGGACACCGCGACGCTTTTGGCCAGCGCCGGCATTATCACGTTGGCCATTTCGTTCGGTGCGAAAGACCTGATCACAGACATTCTGTGCGGCCTGTTCATCATCTTCGAGGGCGAGTTCCGCGTGGGCGACGTGATTCAGGTGGGCAGCAATACCGGCACCGTCATGGACATCGGCGTGCGCACGACCAAGATCAAGAACGGATCGGGCGACGTGCTGGTTCTGCGCAACAGCGGCATCTCCAACGTGGTGAACAAGACGAAGCTGGATTCGTATGCGAACGTGGACGTGATCCTGCCGACGGGCGAGAGCCTGACGTACTTGGAGAACGTGCTGGCAGACGAGCTGCCGAAGGTGCGCCGTCGCGTGCCCGACATCATCGACGGGCCGTTCTACAAGGGCGTGGTCGATCTGACCGATTCCACGATGACCATCCGCGTGGTGGCCACGTGCTCCGAGGGCGACCGTGGCGCGCTGGAGCGCACGCTTAAGCGCGAGATGAAGCTGCTGCTGACGCGCAACGACATCGCGCCGTTCGTGAAGGAATATGATCACGAGGTTGAGGAGAAGACGGCCGAGGAGAGGCTTGCCGAGGCCGCCGAGCTGCGCGCAGCCGACCGCTTCACCGCGCAGCAGGAAGACGCCGCGGAAAAAGTAGGCAACGACGAAGCCGGTGCCGGCAATGCGGGTGCCGTCCCGCCGCCGCCCGCATAGGCTGGGAAATGTGTGACGCCCGCTTCGCGGGCTGCCTAGTGCGGTGCGAGCTTTTGCTCGCACCCACGAAAGAGTGGTGCGAGTAAGTTTGACCTGGCTTGCTCTTATGAAGGGCATGCGAGTAAGTCTGACTCTGCAGGCAGATTTCGTGGGGTTGAGCGAAAGCTCAACCCGTATTAGATAACGCGAAGCGCGACGCTACCTTCGCAACGCGCCGCGGGCGTAGCGTAGTTGAACCGATCGGGGGAGCTATGAACTTTTCGGAGATCAAATATTTCGACATAGCCAATGGCGAAGGGGTCCGCACGACGCTGTTCGTGTCGGGCTGCCGCCATGCGTGCCCGGGCTGCTTCAACCCGGATCAGCAGGATTTCACGGCGGGCGAACCGTTCACCGAACAGGTGCAGCAGCAGATCATCGACAGCATGGCCCCGGCCTACGTTTCCGGCCTGACGCTGCTGGGCGGCGAACCCATGGAGCCGGAAAACCAGCGCGCGTTGGCGCCGTTTGTCGCCCACGTGCGCGAGGCGTGCCCCGGCAAGACCATCTGGTGCTACACGGGCGATTTGCTGGAAGACCTGCGCAACCCGGAAAGCCCGCGCCATACCGAGGTGACCGACGATCTGCTGGCCAGTATCGACGTGCTGGTGGACGGTCCGTTCGTGGAAGCCAAGCATGACATCACGCTGCGCTTTCGCGGGTCGTCGAACCAGCGCATCATCGACATGCCCGCAACCCTTTCCGCAGGTGAAGTGCGCCTGTGGGCCGACGACCCGCAGTACACAACTCATAGCATGGTGGAATAGATGGGCGTCTATCCCGGCAAAGATATAGAACGCGAAGCGACCCGCGCCACCGCGCGGGAAAAAGGTGGCGCGCTTCGCGCTTCCGATGAAGGCGCGAGCTTTCGCGCGCACCCACGAAATCAGGAGGCGAATTTCTCCCTGGATGAAAATGCGCCACAGCCAGAACTTCGTGGGGTCGACCGAAAGCTCGGCCTATCTTCCGAGAGCGCGAAGCGCGAGGCCAATCTTCCTAGCAGCCATCGCAAGCGGCAGCTTCCGCCGCGGGCCGTTATCGCCGACGTTGCGCCCGAAAGCCCTGCTGACGATGCGGGCTTTACCCCGGGCTGCGTTATCACCAGCGTAGACGGCCAGCCGGTACGCGACATGATCGACTGGCGTTGGCTCACCGCTGACGACGTCATCACGCTCGGCTACATCGATACCGACGGCGATGCGGGCGAGGTCGAGCTGGAACGCGACGAGGGCGAGGACTGGGGCTTCGAATTCGAAGGCGTGGTGTTCGACGGCGTGAAGCAGTGCCGCAACGCCTGCATCTTCTGCTTCATGCGCCAGCTGCCCGACGACATGCGCCCCTCGCTCACGCTGCGCGACGACGACTTCCGCCTGAGCTTCCTGTCGGGCACGTTCGTCACGTTCACCAATTTGTCGGCCGAAGACGAAGAGCGCATCGTCCAGCAGCACATCAGCCCCTTGCGCCTGTCTTTGCATGCGTCGAACCCGGAGGTGCGCCGGCGCATCATCGGGCGCCACGCGCAGCATGGCATCGACGTGCTGGACCGTCTGCTGGCCGCCGGCATCGAATTTCACGTACAGATAGTGCTCATGCCCGACGAGAATGACGGGGAAGTGCTCGTCGAAACGCTGAACTGGGCATACGAGCGCCCGGGCATCCGCGACATCTGCATCGTGCCGCTGGGCTTCACCAAGCATCAGACCTGCTTCAACAAAAGCTTCAACGACCCGGCCGCTGCCCTAGGCGCCATGAACGCCATCGTGCCCATCCAGCAGCGCGCCCTGGCCGAGCGCGGGCACCTGTGGGCCTTCGCCGCCGACGAGTTCTACACGAACGCCTACGGGTCAGACACGCTGAAGAACCTGCCGCCGACCAGCCAATACGGCGACTTCGGCATGTTCGAGGACGGCGTGGGCATCATCCGCAGCTTCGTCGACGACTTCGAGCGCGCTTGCGACGCCGGTCTGCCACAGCGTGCCGCGGCGGCCCTGCGCGCGGCCAATTTGCGCGTGCGCATGATCAGCGGTTGCGCGACCGAGGCGTTCTTCGGCCAGCTGATAAGCGGCGCCGGGCTGGAAGGCGTGCTGGCGCCCATGCACGTGAAGAACGAATTCTTCGGCGGGAACGTGGACGTTACGGGGCTGTTGTGCTCCTGCGACATAGCCGCCGCCGTGCGCGCCGACGCGGCCGAGCACCCGGGCTGGACGTACGCGGTGCCGAAGATCATCTTCAACGACGACGGGGTGACGCTTGATGACGCCACCTTGGAAGATATGTCGAAGGCGGCGGGCGTGCGCCTTGCCGTGGTATCCTGTAACGCGACTGAGTTCCTTGCGGAACTGGTCGAATTGGCTGACGCAACTTCACGCGGGTAAGCGATCGCGCATGTGCGAGCGGCACCGGATGCGGTGCCGCTCCGAACGCGGGCGCGGGAGCGATTTCGCAAGCGGCTGCGGCGGGTTTTCGTCCGCGGCACCCGTGGCGTGACACTCGCAGCAGCAGTGGTGTCGGCAGCAAGTTTTCATTCAACGGTTAGGAACTGTTATGGCATTGCCCCTGGT
>CAVBPP010000113.1:0-3588 GCA_963597295.1 Paratractidigestivibacter sp.
CGCCTTACCCTCGGGCAGTACCTCGGGGGTTTCCGGCAGCGAAGTGCCTTCGGCCTCGCCGCGCGGATAACGGATGGCGAACGGGCCGCCCATCTGAAGCGCAGTGTGCAAAGCGTTCACCAGCTCGGCCTCGTCGGATGGGGCCAGCACGCGCATATTCGGAATCATGCGGCAATACACCAGGTCAAACACGCCATGATGCGTAGGGCCGTCGGCGCCCACGATGCCCGCCCTATCAATGGCGAACACCACGTCAAGCTTCGGCAACGCCACGTTGATGATCATCTGATCAACGGCACGCTGCAAGAACGTCGAATAGACAGCGACGACCGGCTTGCGCCCGCCGGCGGCCAAACCGCCTGCATAGCCGACCGCGTGCTCCTCGGCAATGCCCGTGTCGACGAAACGCTCGGGGAACTTCTCGGCAAAGGCATCGAGGCCCGTGCCGCCCTTCATCGCCGCGGTGATGGCGACGATGCGGTCATCCTTTTCAGCCTCTGCCACCAGGGCTTTTCCAAATACGTTGGTATATTTCGGAGCCGAAGGGGCGTCGGATTTCACCACATTTCCCGTGGCGATGTCGTAAGGCGCGATGCCGTGGAACTTCTCGGGGTTCTGCCTCGCCGGCGTGTAGCCCTCGCCCTTGCGCGTGACCACGTGCATGAGAACCGGGCCATCGGCAGCCAGCACCGTGCGCAGCATCTCGCGCAGCTGACCAATGTTGTGCCCATCAAGCGGCGTAGTGCAAACGATGCCCAGCTGCTCAAAGATCATAGAATGCGGAATGACGAACTGCTTCATCGATTCCTTCATGTTGCGGCCAAGGTTGGTAATCGCCTTGCCCACCGGGCCGGAATTCTCAAGATGCTCCTGCATGTTGTCGCGCGCGTGGCGATACTGGTTGGACGCACGCATGGCGCCAAGGTGCTTCATGAGCGCGCCGACGTTATGGGAGATGGACATCTCGTTGTCGTTCAGGATGATGACCATGGGCGTTTGCGCCTGGCCGATGTTATTCAGCGCCTCGAAGGCCATGCCGCCGCCAAGCGACGCATCGCCGATGACGGCAACCACTTTGTTGTCAGCGCCGGCCAAGTCGCGTGCCTGCGCCAAGCCCAACGCCACGGAAAGCGAGTCGGATGCATGGCCGGAAAAGTGCACGTCATAGGGGCTTTCGCTCGGCTTGGGGAAGCCCGACATGCCGCCGAACGTGCGCAGCGTGCCGAACTGATCGCGCCTGCCCGTGACCAGCTTGTGCGCGTACGCCTGGTGTCCCACATCGAAGACGATCTTATCGTCCGGGCAGTTCAGCTCGGCATGCAACGCCAAAATGATTTCGACCGCACCGAGCGACGATGCTACATGCCCGCCCGTCTTCGAGGTGGTCGAAACTATTTCACGACGAATCTCGCTCGCCAGAATGGCCAGCTCATCGTTGGAAAGAAGCTTCAGGTCTGCCGGAGACGAGATCATGTCCAATATGCGCTTTTGGTTCATGCAACGCCTTTCACTGTGCGCGCGGGGCTACTAGCCCACATGCGCTGACGCGGCGGACTCTTCCGTCGTGGTATCGGTTTCAGCATACTCCTTGGCGGCGGCGTCCTGCGACGTCGAATCCGCTTGCGGCGCGTCTTGGCCCGCGGACGCCTGCGCATCCGCTGCAGCAGCCGCGTCGTCGGCAGCCAGCGCCTCGGCGGCACGCTTGGCATCGATGCCCTCTTCGAGCAAATCGCTCGCGCGAAGCCCCAGGCCAACGGCCTCTTCGTACAGGGAAAGCGCCTCGTCAAGGGGCAGGTCGTCGTCGCTTACGGCCTCAACGATCTGGTCAAGGCGGCCCTTGACATCCTCGAACGATTCATAGGATTCGTATGCCATAGGTAGGCCCGCTTACACGAGCGGCTGCGCCGGGTCGTCAAGCTTGGGCGCCTCTACCCCGCCGGCAGCAGCTTCGGCCGCAGCATCGGCTTCCTTGGCGATGCGACCGAGAACGCCATTGACAAAGCGCGGGGAATCGTCCTCGCCACCGAAGTCTTTCGCCAGTTCAACGGCCTCGTTGATGGCGACGGAAACGGGCACATCGTCTACGAACTGCATCTCGTAAACAGCCAAACGCAAGATAGAGCGGTCGACGATAGGCATGCGGCCGAGCGACCAGTTTTCGGCCGCCGACTTCAGCGCAGCGTCAATGGCCAGGCGCTTCTCGGTCACGCCGCGGACAAGCGACACAGCGTAGTCGGACAGCGGGCCCTCCTCGGTCGGGAAGGTGCCGGATTGCGCGACCTCGACCGCGGGGGTTCCGGTGATCTCGGCGGTGTAGAGAACCTGCAGCGCAACGCGGCGCGCAACGGTTCGCTCATGTCGTTTCGATGCCATGGGTATATGCCCTTCGTTTCTTCGTCTATACGTACGCGTTCGCAACGACGCCGCGCCCGGCCCTTGCAGACCGACGCGGCAACGTTGCGAACGGCTTGTTGCTAATTCTTGAACTGGATGCCGTCGATGTAAACGTCAACAGCGCTGACGCCCACGCCAACTTGGCTGGCCACGGCATCGGCCGCGGCGGTGCGCACAGCGGCGGCAACCTCGGGCAGCACGCTGCCGTAGTACACCTCAATGCGTACGGAAAGCTTCAGCTTGCCGTCTTCCTCGGTGGTAACCTCAATGCCCTGGGCGGAAGGCTTCGCGCCGAACACGCCCAGAATGCCGCCGGCCCCGCCAGCGCTTCCAACGGACGCGACGCCCTCGACGTCGGCAACCGCGATGGAAATGACGGTTTCGACGACGCCTTCGGCAAGCGCCATGCCTTCGATGTTCAGATCACTCATAGCACATCTCCCATCTGGGTCTCTATAAAGTCGGTCGTGGCCTCGCCGGCGCAGAACACCTCGTTGTCAAGCACGCGGCGATGGAACGGAAGCGTGGTTTGGATGCCCTCGATGACGAACTCGTCCAGGGCGCGGCGCGCGCGAGCCAGGCATTCCTCGCGATCCTGGCCGGACACGATCAGCTTCGCCACCATGGAATCGTAGTAGGGGCTGATCTTCGTGCCGGAACGCACGTAGGTCTCAACGCGAACGCCCGGGCCGGAGGCCGGCTCGAAGCGCGTGATGGTGCCGGGGCACGGACGGAAGCCGTGCTCTGGGTCCTCAGCGTTGATGCGGAATTCCATCGCATGACCAAACGGCGAGAACGGCGCGCGGTTTGCGCAGCTCATGGGCTCGCCGGAAGCGATGCGAAGTTGTTCTTTGATGATATCGGTGCCGGTGATCTGCTCGGATACCGGATGCTCCACCTGCACGCGCGTGTTCATCTCCATGAAGTAGAACTTGTTGTCGGGCGCGAGCAGGAACTCGATGGTGCCGGCGTTACGGTAATCGACCGCGCGGACGGCCTTGATGGCGGCCACGCCCATGGCGCGACGCAAGTCGTCGGTCAGCGCGGGCGAGGGAGCCTCCTCGATGAGCTTCTGATGGCGGCGCTGCACGGAGCAGTCGCGCTCGCACAGCGCGACGTTGTTGCCGAAGTCGTCGGCGAGCACCTGCACCTCAACATGGCGCGGGCGCAGCACCAGCTTCTCCAGGTACACCT
>CAVBPP010000114.1:0-31258 GCA_963597295.1 Paratractidigestivibacter sp.
GAATGGACTTGAACCAGCGACCTCACGCTTATCAGGCGTGCGCTCTAACCAACTGAGCTACGGGCCCCTTCAAAAGTGCTCGACTATTATAACCAGACGGTTTCCTGTGGGTCAAGATATTTTTTGCTCTCATCACGAATTTTAAAATTCGCATTCTTATCAGGCGTTTTAATGCACTATCACGCTTAGGACAGAAATTTTTTCTTCTATAATCACGAATATGGTCGGCAATGCAGTGCGCTGATCTAGCTGCATCGAGCCTAACCATCCCTTGCTGAAAGAAGATGAACTCATGGTACCGATAAAGGTGAACACGCTCATCATCACATCCGCGCCCGGGCCGTCCATACTCGTGCTGCAGCCTATTGAGGATTGCACCTCGGAAGGCAAATGCCGAATCGTACCCATATGGATCGGAATCACCGAGGCAACGCAGCTCAGCATCGCTTTGGATAAGGCGAAGCTCACACGCCCTATGACCCATGATCTGTTCCTGGATGCCATCACCAATTTGGACGCTTGCGTCGATCACGTGCTTATCAACGGCGTGAAGGGCGCCGTGTTCAGTTCATGCCTCACCTTACGACAGCATGGGCGCCTCATTGAGCTCGATGCCAGGCCGAGCGACGCCATTTCTCTCGCACTCCGTCAGCACGCCCCCCTCTACATTGACGAGGAAACGCTCGAAAAGGCATCCTTTCCCTATATAGAACGCCAATCAATCGACGAAGAACATCTAAAACAGGAATTGACCGAATTCCATAGCTTCGTGGAAGACGTCAACCCGGATGATTTCTCATTAAGCTGATTGATTTCGCTGCTCAGATATTGAAAAGGCCCGTTGTTTCACGTGAAACAACGGGCCTTTCGCTTAATCAAAGTGAGGAAGAAACCTTCGTCTACTCTTCTTCAGTCCCTTCGGTTGATGCAGCTGCTTCGGCGTCGGCCACGTCTTCCGCGGCGGCTTCAACCTCGCCTTCTTCGCCGTCGACGGAATTCTTCGCGGTCTCGGTTGAGATGGCAACAGCGGTCACTCGATCGCTCTCGGCGACGTTCATGACTCTTACGCCCTGAGTTGAGCGTCCGAGCTCGGAGATGCCGTCGACCGGAGTGCGAACCACGACGCCCTCTTCGGTCATGATCATGATCTCATCGTCTTCCTCAACGACCTTCATGGCAGCGAGCAAGCCCTTCTTCTCGGTCATGGTAATGGTGAACACACCCTGACCGCCG
Source organism: Paratractidigestivibacter sp. (assembly GCA_963597295.1). Classification (GTDB taxonomy): domain Bacteria; phylum Actinomycetota; class Coriobacteriia; order Coriobacteriales; family Eggerthellaceae; genus Senegalimassilia. Next base: position 1,234 of record CAVBPP010000114.1, read on the forward strand.
CGGTGATGCGAGGGATACTCGGCACATTTCGTGCGCTTGCCGTATCCCTTCTCGGTGATGACGAACAGATCGGTTCCGGGTCGCGCTATCTCCATGCCCAGAACCTTCACGCCGGCCGGCACGTTCATGCCGCGTACGCCCTGGGTGCCGCGGCCCATGGCTCGAACCTCTTCCTCGGGCCACATGATGGCCTTGCCGGCGCTCGACACCATGATGACGCGTTCATCCTTGGCGACGCGACGCACGCTGATCAGCTGATCGTCTTCTTTGAGGTTGATGGCGATCAAGCCCTCCTTGCGCGTGCGGTCATACAACTCCATCGAGGTCTTCTTCACCATGCCCTGCTCGGTAGCGAACATCAGATACTCGTCCTCGGGGAAATCCTTCGTAGCGATGATGGCGCTGATGGTCTCGCCCTCCTCAAGCGAAAGCAGGTTGACGATGGCGTTGCCGCGAGCCTGGCGCGAAGCCTCGGGGAGTCGATGCACCTTCAGACGATACACCTTGCCCTTAGTCGAGAAGAACAGCATATAGGAATGCGTCGAAGCGATGAACAGGTGCTCGACGTAATCGTCTTCCTTCAGATTCACGCCCTGCATGCCCTTGCCGCCGCGCTTCTGCTGACGGTAGGTGTCGACGGGGAGTCGCTTGATGTAGCCACTCTTGGTCACGGTGACAACGACGTCTTCCTCGGCGATGAGGTCCTCGATGTCAAGGTCCCTGTCGTCGGCGGAAAGCTCGGTCTTGCGCGGCGTGCCGAATTTCTTCTTGATCTCGGTGAGCTCTTCCTTGATGATCTCGTGCACCAGCTTCGAATCGGACAGCACACGCTTGTAGTACGCGATCTTCTCACGCAGCTCGGCCAGCTCAGCCTCGATCTTCTCGCGCTCCAAGCCGGTCAGGCGGCGTAAGCGCATCTCAAGGATGGCGGAGGTCTGCTTGTCGGTCAGACCGAATCGTTCGGTCAGGCGAGCTGCGGCCTCCTTATCCGTTTGCGAGGATCGGATGATGCTGATGACCTCATCGATGTTGTCGAGCGCCACCACATAACCATCGAGGATATGTGCGCGTTCCTCGGCCTTTGAAAGCTCATAGCGGGTACGGCGAACAATGACGTCTTCCTGATGGGCGATGTAGTAGTGCAGCATCTCCTTCAGGGACAAAACGCGCGGGACCCCGTCGACCAGCGCGAGCATGATGACGCCAAAGCCCACCTCAAGCTGCGTATGCTTGTACAGCTTGTTCAACACAACCTGCGGGATGGCGTCGCGCTTCAGCTCGATGATGATGTCGATGCCATGACGATCGGCGCCGTCGTGGATGTTCGAGATTTCGGGAAGCTTCTTGTCGCGAACGAGCTCGCCAAGCTTCTCGAGCAGGCGCTGACGGTTCACCTGATACGGAATCTCGGTGACGACGATGGAGCTCCTGCCGTTCTTGTTCTCCTCGATGCGGCATTTCGCGCGGATCTTCAGGCTGCCGCGCCCGGTCTCGTACGCATCGACGATGCCCTTCTTGCCGCGGATTATACCTCCGGTCGGGAAATCGGGTCCGGGCAGAACCTGCATCAGCTCATCGGTGGTCACATCCGGGTTGTCGAGCATCAGGCACGTGGCGTCGATGGTCTCTCCGAGGTTATGGGGCGGAATGTTCGTCGCCATGCCGACGGCGATGCCGTTCGAGCCGTTGACAAGCAAATTGGGGAAACGCGCCGGCAAAACCTGCGGCTCTTCCAAGCTCTCGTCATAGTTGGGTTGAAAATCGACGGTTTCCTTATCCAAGTCGCGCAGCAGCTCCATTGCGGCCTTGTCCAGGCGCGCCTCGGTGTAACGCATAGCGGCCGCGGAATCGCCGTCGATCGAGCCGAAGTTGCCATGGCCGTCGACCAGCGGCACACGCATGCTGAAAGGCTGCGCCAAGCGAACCATGGTGTCGTACACGGCGGAGTCACCATGCGGATGGTATTTGCCGATAACGTCGCCGACGGTACGGGCGGACTTCATATGCGGGCGGTTCGGAGTGTAGCCCGACTCGTTCATTGCGTACAGAATGCGACGATGAACGGGCTTCAAACCGTCGCGCACGTCGGGCAGCGCGCGGGCCACGATGACGCTCATGGAATATTCCAGGAACGACGCGGCCATCTCCTTGCCCAGGAACGCGGCCTTCACGGTCGTGCCCTCGCCGCCGTTCGCGTCCTCGATGATCGATCCATGCGGATTCGCCACGGTCGACATGTCAATCAGCGAACGAGCCTTCGCCTCTTCGGAAACCAACGCGGAATCTGAGTCAGAAACCGCGGCGGGCGCGCTTCCCTGCTGCGTTGCATCGCCAGCCGCCTCGGCATCTTCCTCGGCGGCATTCACCAGGCGCTCAAGATCCTCAGGGAGGTCCTCGCCGTTCATGCCGTCGCGATTATCAGTGTTATCTGCCATTCAAATCTCCTAAATGTCCAGGAAGCGAACGTCGCGGGCATGCTTCTGAATGAATTCCTTACGAGGCTCCACTTGATCGCCCATAAGCTCGCTCACGGTGCGCTCGGCCTCGGCGGCATCGTCGATGCTCACCTGCAGCAGCGTGCGGGTCGCGGGCTCCATGGTGGTCTCCCACAGCTGATCGGGATCCATCTCGCCCAAGCCCTTATAGCGCTGGACGTCGAACTTCTCCGAACCGCCCATGGCGGCCAGCTCGGCGGAAAGCGCGTTCTCGTCGTAAATGTAGCGCTCGATCTTCGTGGAGCGGGTGTTCTTCTTCTTCACGCCGTAGATGGGCGGACAGGCGATGTAGATGTAGCCGCGGCTGATGAGCTCGGGCATGTAGCGGTAGAAGAACGTCAGCAGCAGAATACGGATATGGGCACCGTCGACGTCGGCATCGGTCATGATGATGATGCGATGGTAGCGTGCCTGATCGGCATTGAATTCCTCGCCGATGTTCGTGCCGATGGCGGTGATGAGCGAGCTGATGGTGTCGCTCGAGAGAGCTCGATGCAGACCGGCGCGCTCGACGTTCAAGATCTTGCCGCGCAATGGCAAGATGGCCTGCGTCTTGCGGTCGCGCGCCTGTTTCGCGCTGCCACCTGCGGAATCGCCCTCTACGATGAAGATTTCGGACTCTTCGGGAACCTTCGAGGAGCAATCCGCCAGCTTTCCGGGCAAAGCGAACGAATCCAAAACGCCCTTGCGGCGCGTCATCTCGCGAGCCTTGCGCGCAGCCTCGCGGGCCTTCAGCGCCTGGGAGGCTTTTTCGATGATGCGCTTCGCGGGCTTGGGGTTCTCCTCAAGATATTCCGCCAAACCGCTCGAAACGGCGTTCTGCACCAGAGGGCGAATCTCGGTATTGCCAAGCTTCGTCTTCGTCTGGCCCTCGAACTGCGGGTCGTGCAGCTTCACCGACACAACGGCCGCCAAACCCTCGCGTGTATCGTCGCCGGAAAGGTTGCTATCCTTCTCCTTCAGAAGGCCCTTTCCGCGAGCGTATTCGTTGATGGTACGGGTCACGGCCTGCTTGAAGCCGTCAAGATGCGTGCCGCCCTCATGGGTATTGATGTTGTTCGCAAAGGCCATCACGGAATTCGACGAGTACGACGTCGACCACTGCATGGCCACCTCGACGGTGCCGTCCTCGTTCTCGGCCTCGAAATAAATCGGGTCGTTCAACGCCTCGCGACCTTTGTTCAGATAATGCACGAAGTCAATGATGCCGCCCTGCGCCTCGAACAGCTCCGTGCGCGTTTCCTGCTCATCGGCGCCTTCCTCGGCGCGCTCGTCGTGCAGCGTGATCTTGAGGCCCTTGTTCAGAAACGCCATCTCACGGAATCGGGCAGCAAGCGTGTCGTAATCGTAAATGGTGGTCTCGGTGAAAATCTCAGGGTCGGGCCAGAAGGTGACCTTCGTGCCGGTGCTCGATGCCGCGCCGACCTCATGCAGCTTCGTCTTGGTCTTGCCGTGATCGAAGTCGATCTCGTATTCCTTGCCGTCGCGGCGCACATTGACCTGCACCTTCGTGGAAAGCGCGTTCACGACCGATACGCCGACGCCGTGCAAGCCGCCCGAAACCTTATACCCTTCGCCACCGAACTTGCCGCCGGCGTGCAGGATGGTCAGGACGACCTCGACCGTCGGTATCTTTTCCTTGGGATGCAAATCGACGGGGATTCCGCGGCCGTCGTCGGCAACGGTGATGGAATTATCCGGATGAATCCATACCTCGATATGGCTGCAGTACCCGGCAAGGGCCTCGTCAACCGCGTTGTCGACCACCTCGTAGACAAGATGGTGAAGACCGCGGGGGCCGGTCGAGCCGATGTACATGCCAGGACGCTTGCGAACGGCTTCCAGGCCTTCGAGGACCTGAATGTCCGAGCCGTCGTAATGATCAGGTTTAGCTGCCACTGACACGCTCCTTCGAACTAATGATGGCAATATATCTAACTTACGTATTTTAACATATATAGGTATGCGAGAAGCGTTCTCCATACCGTTTTTAGGCATTGAGACGCGTTATGAGGCTGTATTTTGCTTTCGGAGGTTATTTTTACCGTTGAAAAACGATTTACGGCTTCGTATTCGCCTTAATCGCCTTCAGAATCGACTCGCGAAGCTTTGGATTCCCCACTTCCTCTGCTACATGGGAAAGGCTAACGGCGTCGTCGACGGAAAGCGTTTTCTCATAAGTTCGCGACCCGTCGTCTTCGCGCGACGAAGCCCCAAAAATGCCGTCCTTGAACGGATGGCGGGACTTCATCCCCTGACGCGACGCCTTGATCGAGAACACCTCGACATGTTCGCCTTGCTCATTGAGCCTCATCTTCAGGAATTCCTGTCGAGCGTCTATATCCGAACGTACCATCGCGTCGTCGCTATAGACAACAAGCAGGGTCTTTCCCGGCGAAACCCTTTTTGCCGCGGGATCATTGCTAGCCTCGGGACTCATTATGTACACGGCGTTCGTGTGATCGAGCACCAGCCCCGAGGAGCCGCCGTACACCCGCTCGACCGCCGTTTTCCACCTTTGGTGAACCTCCGCCACCCGCTGCGATTGAATGGCCGACGCGGGCATGCCGCCGACCTCCTTCTTCAGAACGGAAAGGAGGTCCCTTGCATCTATGAGCCCGATGCGGCCATCGCATTTGCCGACGTTTTTACGACTCATGTTGCCTCACCTCCGGTCCGTGGCAGGGTAACGACATCAGCCGCTTTAAGCAGCCCTTCGTCGAAATATGCGAGGTTCGCCGTGGTTATGAACGTTTGTATATCGCCGGAAACGAAGCGCACCAAAGCGCGGCGTCGCCCCTCGTCAAGTTCGCTCATCACGTCATCAAGAAGCAGAATTGGCTGCTGATTGAGGATATCGCGAATAAGCGTCACCTCGGCAAGCTTGAACGCGAGCACGACGGAACGCTGCTGGCCTTGGCTACCGTAAACCGAGGCGGGCTTCCCACCGATGAAGAATTCAATCCTGTCGGCCTGGGGTCCGACAAGCGATCGTTTGCGGATTCGCTCCTCGGCCAAGCGAGCCGAAAGGGCATGCGCCAACGACTCGCGAGCGGCATCCCTGTCAAGGGTTTCACCCGGTTGCAGCCATGATCCCGAATCGAACCACGATGGTGAAAAACGGGCACCCAGTTTCTCGCCCGAACCGGCAATCTCGCCGTAATACGATTCCATATAAGCGGCGAGCTTCGAAAATAGCGCCGCACGATAGCAAGTCAGCTGAGCACCGCAGGTAACGATGAGGTCGTTGATGCTTTCGATCATTAGATCGGATGCCCCATCGCGCAGCATCATGTTCTTCTGCCGCTGAACCTTATCCCAATCTTTCCTGATCAGATAATGGTTCTTCGACATTTGAGAGCCCATCGCGTCCAGCGCGTCGCGCCTATGGGACATCGAGCCCTTCGACAGCTGCAGATCATCGGGGGTGAAGGAAACCGACGGCGCGAGGCCTTTCAGGTCAGCCACCCGCTTTCCCTTACCGTTCAGCGTAAATGCGCGCTTGCCCTCGCTCACGGCAAGCCCGACCGAAAGCTCGCGCTTGCCGTCCGAAATATCCGCTCGAAGGTGAGCCGCCGCGGCGCCCTCGCGGACCAGCTGCATCGACGTCGGATGCCGGAAAGAGGATTGGGCAGTGAGAAGCTGGACGCCCTCGACGATATTCGTCTTCCCGATGGCATTCGGTCCGACGATCACCGTCAGGGCGCCTATGCCGGACAGCTCGAACGACTCGTAGTTCCTGAAATCTTTAAATTCAATTCTGTTGATGCGCAGGCTCATAATGCCCGGATACCCTACGAAAGGCGAACGGGCATCACGAGGTAAAGGTAATTCTCCTTGCCGGCAGCTTTGAAAATGCCGGGCTTCATGCCGGACTGAACCTCAAGGTACACATCATCGTCCTCGACGGACGTCAGGCCATCGAGCACGTAGGCGTAGTTGAATGCGATGTCGACGCTGTCGCCTTCACCGACGCACGAAATGGTCTCCTGGGCAGAACCGACGTCCTGAGCGGCGGCGGAAAGCTGGATGGTCTGACTGTCGGTATCGACGGAGAACTTCACCGGCGAGCTCTGAAGGCCCATGATGGAAGTGCGCTTCACGCCGGAAACCAAGTGCTCAACGTTGATCTTCACTCGTGTGGAATAAGAATCGGGCAGCAGCTGACGGTAATTCGGGAAGTTGCCTTCAATCCTGCGATTGATGAACACGGTGTCATGATAAGTGACGACGATCTGATTCTCCGCCAGCGCGATCGTGAGAGCATCATCGGTTCGCGGCAGGGAAGCAAGCTCCTGCAGGAACGAGCCCGCGATAACCGCCTGGAAGCCGTCGGCGGACGGGTCATTCAGCTTCGTCTCGGTTATGGCAAGGCGATAGGAGTCGGTCGCGACCATCTTCAATGTCTCGCCTTCAAGCGTGATGAGCACGCCTGTAAGGATGGCACGGCTCTCATCCTTCGAGACGACACGAGCAACGCGTTTGACCATCGACGAGAATTGAGAGAATGGGATCGAAATGGTTTGCTCGGTATCGACTTGAGGGAATCCCGGAAAGTCATCCGCGTCGAGCGTTTTGATGGAGAACGATGAAGTGTCGCAAGTGATGATGGCTGAATCCTCGGCGGTTTCCGCATGGACGGCGGCATCAGGTAGGTTCTTCACGATGTCCGAAAAAAGCTTGCCGGGGAATACCGATTTGCCTTCCTCTTCGATAAGCGCAGGGACGGTATATTGAATGGACAGCTCCAAGTCGGTTGCCTGAAGCGTCAACTTGTCTTGAGCTGCCTCAAGGTAGATGCCGGATAGAATAGGAAGCGTCGAGCGAGTGGCGATACCCTTCTGCACTACCGACAGTGCATTCTGAAGCTCCGATTGGTTGATGCTGAATTTCACTTGTCTCTCATTTCTCTTCTGAATTTTCTTTTATATATACAGGTTTTAATTCATTGTAATAATAAGCTCGGTGCATTTGTTGAGAAGTATCGTTTGACCTTGTCAGCCGAATCTTTTTATTGAAATTCGCTTGTTCATAACATGCTCCCTGTCTCCACGGCTTTTATCGTTTTCGTTATCGCTCAACAGAGAAGTGCCATTTACTAACCGTTGTTGAAGCGTTCTTCAACAATTAATCAAAAATACCTGGTGAACTAGAATGTTTCACGTGAAACATTCGTATTGGCTATAGCTCGCGGATAAGTTGCTTGAGCGTTTCCACCTCTTCTTTCATTATCCTGTTCTCCTTCATTTTCGTCTCGACGTTGGTGACGGAGTACATCGCGGTGGAATGGTCCCTGTTGAACTTCTTGCCTATCTCTTCATAGGGGATGTCGAGCAGTTCCCTGCAGAGGTATATGGTCACCTGTCGCGCGTGGGTGATGTTGCGCGTTCTTTTCTTGCCTACGATGTCAGCATGGCTGACCTTGAAGAATTGCTCGGCTTCCTTCTGGATATCCTCAACGGTCAGGCGTTTGTTCGGCCCGCCGGAGAAGTGATTCTCAAGCAGCGTCCTCACGTCGTATAGCGAGATGTTGTTTTGCTTCGTTATAGTCATCTGGTAGATGATCTTCGTGACGGCGCTTTTCAGTTCGCGGATGTTCGAACTCGAGTTCTCGGCGATGAACATCTGCACCTCGCTCGGAATCTCGAAATCTATGCACCCCTCGGTGTCCCTGTATTCCTCGATGTAGCCCTTGATGATGCCGAGCTTCGTTTCTATTTCTGGTGGCTGGATATCCATGGTGCCGCCCGAATTGAAGCGCGTTTTGTAGCGCTCATCGATGTCGATGTTCTTCGGAGCCCTGTCTGCGGACAGCACCACTTGCCTACCCTGGCTCGTCAGCTTGTTGAATATCTGGAACACGATATCGAGCGTTGCTTTCTTTCCTTGAAGCTGCTGCACATCGTCGATCAACAGTACGTCGGCATCCTCGTAACGCGTCTTGAACGTACGGTAGCTCTCTTTATCCTTGTCGTGCGCCGCAACCGCATCCGAGTAGTCGTTGTAAAGCTCGGCGGAATCGGCGTAAACGACCTTCATGGTCGGGATGTTCTGCTCGACGTAGTTTTGAACCGACCTGAGCAGGTGGGTTTTACCTAAGCCTGATTTTCCGTAAATGAACAAAGGGTTCAAATGCGGCTTGCCGGGGTTTTCCGCAACGGAAAGCGCCATGGAATAAGCCATCCTATTCGAATCTCCGATGACGAAGTTTTCGAAGGAATAGGTGCTCGACGAGGTCTGCTTCTGCTTTGCCGCAACAGGCTCAGCCGGACTGGTTTCCTCTTCTCGTGCCTGCACTTCCGCGGCTGCGGGCGTTTGGGCGTATTCCATACCCGCTCTGCGCTCTGAGTCGGCTGCCTGCGCCGCCGCTTCCTGCTTAGGTTCCTGTGGGCGGGCGACTTGCGGAGCAGGCTCGCGCATTTCTCGCGTTTGAGTCGTATTCTGCGCAGGCTGAGGTGCTGGAGCGGTGCTCTGCGCAGACGAGGCCGTCGTGTCAACCTCGATGATCACCGTGTATTCGATGCCCTTCAGATCTTCGAGCGCCATCTTTATATACGAGGCGTAATGGCGTTCGATCCAGGTGCGAATGAAGTCGTTGTCGGCCGTGAGCATGATGAACCCGTCGCTTGCAGCTTGAGGGTGCAGGCGAGAGAAGAACGCATCGATCTGCGCCGAATCTATGCTCTCATACGTTTTCACTTTCATGCAAACGTCGGACCAGATTTGCTCGAGTTCCTGGTTATTCACCGCAACGTCCCCTTCGCTTTATGCTCATTCGCCAATCGCATCGAAGTTGTTTTCCACAATCATAATGGTATATACCGACTTGTTGTGGAAAACCTCAGATTAAGCTGATGAGTTGAGAGCCTATGCCCGTCAACGCGCGCTTTTTGTTGCTCGTTTTTGCTACCAGGCCCGCCTGCTCCAGCTTCTCAAGCGATGCGTGCACGGTGGAGCTCGAGATCCCGGATAGATTCTTGATCTCAGTAACCCCCAGGACGTTCGAATGCTTGAACGCTGCCAGCGTTTCCATCTCTTTGCTGCTCAAGGTCGACAGTATTGGAAGGACGCTCGCGTTCTGGGCTGCCTGCATCGACTGATCCATCTGCGGATACGCTTGTTGCCCGTATTGGAGGGAAGGCATTTGCTGCATCATAGGCTGTCCCTGCATCGCAGGCTGCATCGGTTGAATCGGCTGCTGCATCGGCGCCATTCCGTATTGCTGCTGATACCCAATCTGGCTCTGCCCGCTGACGAGGCCGTTTTGCGGCATCATCGCTTGATATTGCGGATACTGCGGAGTCGTCTGCGCATTTTGGTACCCGTAAACGTTTTGCTGCATGCCTTGGCTTTCGTAGCCATGGGTCGATCCCTCGTAATCCGAATCGTCCCCTTCCGCCTCGGCGCTTATGGTGACGACCGACCCAGATCCCAGATTGTCCTCTATCGTTATCTCTCCACCCGAATAGTCGAGATACTCCTTCACGATGGGAAGCCCCGATCCCACTCCGCGTATGTAGGGCTTCATTGCTTCCGTTGCCGACGTGAATCCGGGCAGCTGGGCTTTGTCTTTATAGGGAATCCCCGGCCCTTGATCGGAGAACCTGATGGTGTTGCCGTTGTCAAGGATGGAAACGGTGGCTTCCTTGAATTGGGCATGGATGAAATTCTCGGCCACCTCGCGGATGACGGTGTAGGGAATTGTCCCCCCGGCTTCCTTCGCTTGCTCGTAGATGCTCGTTGAAAGCTTCTCTATGAACTCGCCCGTCGGTGCCGGCTCGACCTCCGTTACATGCGGTGCGCTCAGCAGGTCATCGTACACGGCGATCCTTGCCGTTGAATCGACCTGGTTGAAATCGTGGGAATTGCTGAGTTTTTCACCATCTGGAGTATTGCTATTCATTTCTTCGTTTTCCATGCTCATCTGCGATTTCTATTCGTTTCCACTTCCAACATTCAATAGTTTTTAACATTTTCGGGAAAATTCATTGAAAGTGTACCCTGTTTTGAATCCTCAGTCCATCATTCAGGGCTGATTCGCCTTTATATTGTTGAAAATTCTTAATCACTGAATTTTCTTTCACGAATGATTCCCTCGTATTTTCGATGTTTTCCACTTTTTATTCGGTAAATGTTGAAAACTTTGAAAAACCGAGTGCTTTCCCCAATTGTTTCGACAAAGCGATTTTGTTCGATTGTTGATTAACCCCGTGGAAAAGCGGTCACAAACCGCCCTTTTTGATCCCTTCGATTTCCCGATTCAACATCAGTTTAAAAGCCGCAGGTCTTTTGCCTGTTTTTGAGAATGCGCTTTTTTGGAAATTCCTTAAATTTAAAAAACACCAGTTCAACAGCCTGTTATTAAATTTCTAGCTGAAATAACGCCTGATGAAGTGAGGTAAGATTTATAACAAGAATTACTTGACAAGATGATGAACATTGTTTTTTCCACCGCGTGTATTGAGTAGAACTCTAACTTTTCAACATTTTCCACATTCATGGTTCCAAAATTATCAAGATCATTGATGCAGCGGTTAGTTCTGTTCGATATTCGCCCTTAAGTGGCGGGCTATGGATGCGAGCGCTTCTCCCCTGATGAAAAAGGCGATCAACCTTTTTCCTTAATGGCTGTTTCGTCGGGTCGGTTTTGAATGAATCTTCCTTGAGCCGCATATTCGTAAACTGCTCATTTCAACAAATTGGGGGTACTTCGCTTCGAACCCCACTCTCTTGTGGTGCGACCTGCGTAAATGTGAGAATCTTGTGCGCTACAGCACGAAATAGCTCTTTTTTGGCCATTGAGCTTTGAAAAACGGTTTCCACCGATATATACTTGGCGAGTTGCACTTAACCATGAAAGGGAAACAATATGAAGCGCACTTATCAACCTAACACTCGTAAGCGTGCCAAATGCCACGGCTTCCGTGCTCGCATGGCCACCAAGGGCGGCCGTAAGGTTTTGGCTGCTCGTCGTGCTAAGGGCCGTAAGCGTCTCTGCGTTTAAAGGGTTCACGGTTGGAGACCATAAAATCCCGCGAGGATATCTCCGATCTGTTCTCTAGTGGAAAACGTTTACGTACCCCGTACGTTACGCTCATAGTGTTACCAACGAAGCAGCACGACCTTCATGGTCGTGTTGCTTTTATTGCAGGTAAAAAATCCGGTAACGCAGTGTGGCGAAATAGCGCGAAACGCCGAATGAGAGCCGTTTGTCGAGATCTTGAAGGTCCTTATCAGGGCTTCGATGTGATATTTCTCGCAAAGTCGGGTATTTGCAATGCTAGGTATAGTAAAGTTCTCGCTACATGCGACGACGCTTTGAAACGCGCCGGGATTCGCTAGGACTCGATAAGGGTGAAGGACGTCATAAGGGGCATACCGTGCAAGATTGCGCTGTTCCTCATCACGTTTTATAGGGCTGCAATATCGCCTTTGTTCCCTTCTTGCTGTCGCTTCGTCCCGACGTGCTCGGAATACGGGCTCATTGCATTTAAGCGCTACGGCTTCGTCAAAGGGCTGAAGCTGACGGTGAAACGTGTTTTAAGATGCAGACCTGGAGGTCCGCATGGTTACGATCCTGTCCCGTGACTCGGGCTTTAACCTGCGGTTTCTTCATTATAAGGAAGGATACTAGAGTAGTATGTGGGACGTTTTCAAGAATTGGATCTTCGACATCATCCAGTTCTTCTACGGCTTCTGCAACGACTGGGGCATGGCGATCATCATCGTCACGGTGATTTTCCGTATCATCATTTCTCCTTTGATGCATAAGCAGACCAAGTCTTCTTATCAGATGCAGAAGGTTCAGCCCCTGATGCAGGAGATTCAGAAGAAGTACGCTGATGATCCCACTCGCATGCAGGAGGAAATGCAGAAGCTGTACGCAGAGGCGAAGTTCAATCCCCTCGCTGGCTGTCTGCCTATGCTGCTGCAGATGCCTATCTTCGTGGCATTGTTTCAGGTTTTGCGTGAGATGCCGAATTATCTGGGTTCTGACCAGGGTTATCAATTCTATAACCTGGTTCCCAACCTGGTTACGACGCCTGCGGACGCTTTCGGTCAGGGCTTCGGCGCGTTTATCCCGTATCTCATCTTGATGATCATCTTCGCTGGCGCTACGTTCCTGCCGATGATTCTGATGCAGAAGAATCAGAAGGACGATCAGCAGCGCAAGCAGACGCTGATGATGTCCGGCTTCATGAGCCTGTTCATGCTATGGATCAGCTGGGGTTCACCTGCAGGCGTACTGCTGTTCTGGGGCGTATCCTCGCTTATCGGCATTGCTCAGCAGCAGATTTCCATGCGTATCATGAAGAGCAAGGATGCTGAGCAGGCAGAAGTCATCGACGTTAAGCCTGTCGAGGTCGATGTCACGCGCAAGGCTAAGAAGCCCCGTCCTAAGAAAAAGGACACGACGAAGCGCAAGTAGTTTTTATTGAGCGGTATGCTTATGGGCATGCCGCTCGTTGTCATTTTTTAGGCGTAAAGGAGCTGTCATGGCTGAAGAAGAGATTATCGAAGAAGTCGTGGATACCGAAGCTGAGAAGATTGAGGACGACGCAGCCGTCGTAAAGTCCGATTCCGCTCAGGAATCTGATGAGGGCATCAGCGATGAAGATCTTGATCGCATCGCAGACACCGCCATCGCGACCCTTCAGGATATTCTGAAGCATTTCGACGTCGGTGACGTGACCATCGATGAGTATGAAGGTGACGAGGGTGAGCTGATTCTCGATATTACCGGTGATGACCTCGCTGTACTTATCGGTCGTCATGGCAAAACACTCGATGCTTTGCAATTCTTGGTTTCCGCCATCACGGTCCGCACTATCGGGTTCCGTTATCCCGTTGTTGTGGATGTCGAGGGTTATAAGGGACGCCAGCGCGAGAAGCTTGAATCGATTGCTCATAACGCCGCCAATAAGGCTGCCCGTCAGAACCGCAGCGTAAAGCTTCGTCCTATGACCCCTTACGAACGTCGTATCGTTCATATCGCCCTTCGCGACGATGATCGTGTGGATACGGCTTCCGAGGGCGAGGGTTCCGCTCGTCACGTTGTGGTACTTCCTCTTTAAAGTTAACAGCGTCTCTTTAGGCCATGTCTCATAGGACATGGCCTTTTTTGTTGCTCTTGGTTCTCTCTTCTTCCTATAAACGTTATGCAACGGTATGGTATGTTTCACGTGAAACATACTGAGTGAGGAATTCTTACATGCATCAAGATTTACTCGAAAAGCATCTGAAGTTGGTTATTGAAGCCAATAAGACTACCAACATCACGCGTATCTCTTCTTGGGAGGACGGGATGCTTCTTCATGTGAAGGATTCCCTACTCGGATTGGATGCCCTTAACGCTTGCCCAGAGGGCCATTATGCAGATATTGGCACTGGAGCTGGCTATCCGGGTATTCCCCTGGCTATTGAAACCGGTCGTGACACGTTATTAGTTGATTCGGTCTCCAAGAAGGTGCGGATACTCGATACCTTTATTGATGAGCTGGGCTTGAACAACGTTTCAACCTACGCTGGTAGAATCGAAGATTTAGGTAAAGAGCAGCGAGGTCAATTCGCCGCCGTTTCCGCACGTGCGTTGTCGAGGCTTTCTGTCCTTCTTGAGTTAGCCAGTCCCTTGCTTAAACGCGGCGGGCGTTTGATTTGCTTTAAAGCTAACGTCGATTCCGACGAATTGGAGCATGCCGACGTCGTCGCCAAACAGGTTGGAATGAAGCTCGTGGATGATCAATTGTTTGAGCTAAATGAGTATCAAAGGCGAATACTCTCATACGAGAAAATCGCAGAATCGAAAATCAAACTTCCTCGACATGTTGGGTTTGCCCAGAAAAAGCCGCTATAAGGAAGTGCTAGGTATTTGCTGGAATCATGCATGGCAAAGCGAGTAATCGGCAAGCTTTCTGCAATGTATTCGGCATAATATATGGGAATAGCGGTCCTGCATTCCCGGATTTGACGCTATACTTTGCAAGATATCAAGAAAGGGGGTTCCTGTGGGATTTTTTGACGGCTTTAAGAAGGAAAAAAAGCAGGATACGCCGGAAGTACAGGAACAGTTCAATGCCGATCAGGTTGAGGATGAAATCGCAATCGATCATATAGAGGTTGTTGAGCGCGATCCCGTTCCCGAGCAACCCGCCGAGGATGTTCGAGAGGACTATCAGGTAGATCTGAAGCCCATCAAATCGTACAGCGAGAAAGCCCCCGTCAAGCATGTCGTCGGTCAGACGAAAATCATTGCGATCATCAATCAAAAAGGCGGTGTGGGCAAATCCACTACCGCTATCAACCTTGCAGCGGCTCTTGGAGAGCTTGGGAAGCAAGTGCTGCTCGTCGATTTGGATCCGCAGGGCAATTCTTCGAGCGGGCTCGGTATCGAGAAGAGTAGGGTTAATAATTGCATCTATGATGTACTGCTCAACGATGTTCCCGTGACTGACGTTATTATCCCTGATGTTTGCGAAGGCCTGGATCTTGCGCCCGCAACCATCAACCTTGCAGGTGCCGAGGTCGAGCTCGTATCTGAGATGGCACGTGAAAATCGTCTTAAGGACGCCGTCGGAAGTCTCCGCGGCAAATATGATTACGTTTTTATCGACTGCCCACCCTCGCTCGGTTTGCTCACTATCAACGCGTTGGTTGCGGCCGATAAGCTGCTCATCCCCATTCAGTGCGAATTTTATGCACTTGAAGGTGTGACAAAACTTCTTGATTCGATGAAACGTGTCAAAACCCGCCTTAATCCCACGTTGGATATTTTCGGCGTGCTCATGACTATGTACGACGGCCGTACTACCTTATCCCGCCAAGTTGTCCAGGAAGTTCGCGGCTACTTCGGGAATGTCGTTTTTGAAACGCAGATTCCTCGTACGGTGAAGCTTTCCGAGGCTCCTAGCTTCGGACAACCCATCAACTTGTATGATCCTACTGGTAAAGGCGCCCAATCCTACATGGATTTGGCTAAGGAAGTGATTAATCGTGGCTAGAAACGGACGTAGTGGCCTCGGAAGAGGTTTGAACTCTCTATTGAGTGGTTCCTATGAGGAGGCGATTCCCGACGATACGCAACCCCAACGCGTAAAGGTCGAGGCTGAGCCTAAGCGAGAGCATATCACCCAGACCGATCACTCCGCGGCGAAGAAGCAATCCAGCGCAGAGACCCATCATTCGGTGCCGCTCGATGAACAGAAGCCTGAATCCATCGCGGATAACGGCGAAATGGTGACCATTAAAGGGGTCGTCGAGCGTGAAGCTCGCCCTGTAGCCAAAGATACGCCTGCGGTGGAGAATCATGACGTGACCAAGGCGACCGATGAGGTTGCGATTGATTCGATTTCCCCTAACCCCGATCAGCCCCGTACTAACTTCAAGCGCGAGGAGCTTGAGGAGCTTTCCCAGTCCATCCAGAAAGATGGCCTTCTGCAGCCTATCCTCGTGCGTGAGATTTCCGAAGGCTCGTATCAGATCATCGCTGGCGAGCGTCGTTGGCAGGCATCTCAACTTGCCGGTTTGAAAAAGGTTCCGATTCGCATCAAGGATGCTGACGATGACAAGGCTTTAGAGCTTGCATTGATCGAGAACATTCAGCGATCGGATTTGAATCCCATCGAGGAAGCTTACGGTTACCGTCGGATGATGGAACGTCTGAATATGACGCAGGCCGAGGTCGCGCAGGCTATGTCGAAGGGTCGCTCTACTGTAGCGAATGCTCTTCGTTTGCTCGAGCTCCCTGAGGATGCTCAGCAGCTTCTGTTTGAGGAGAAAATCACGGCTGGTCATGCCCGAGCTATTCTTTCCATCCCCACAAAGGAAGGCCGCGAACGCCTGACTAAAAAGCTCATGGAGGAAAAGCTGACCGTCCGCGAAGCTGAATCCATGGCTCGACTTTTCTCTGGTAAGAAAGCGGACGGTGTTAAGCAGCGCACCCCCGTGCCGAAGGAATACAAGAAGGTCGCCCGCACTTTGAAAGATGTTCTCGATACAAACGTGCGAGTGAAGTCATCGAACGGTAAAAATAAGATCGAAATCGAATTCAAAGACGAGGATGATCTTGAGCGTTTGTTCCGCGGTATCCTGGCTTCCAATTTGAAGGAGTAGTCTGCTTAGGCGATTGTTGAGCGGATTTCGTTCCTCAACGTGTGATTCGGACATATCAACGAAATGAAAACCGGCCTGAATAGGCCGGTTTTCATTTGAGCTGATCTGATGCCGTCTGGAGGTGTGTTTTGATGAATTATGCGTTCGTGTACGTATTCTTCAGTTGTCCGCATGCACCGGCGATGTCAGAGCCTCTTGAATCTCGTAACGTTGTCTCGATTCCCGCATTAGACGCTTTTTGAATCCAATGTTTAAGTGTCTCGTTGCTGCTAGGTTGATATGGTGATTCCGGAATCGCATTGATGGGGATGAGATTGAGATGGCACAGCAAGCCTTTACAGAATCTCAAGAGAGCCTCAAGGTCTTCTTTCTTATCGTTCACATTTTTGATCATGATGTATTCGAATGTGACGCGGCGGTTAGTTTTGCCGATGTACTCTGAAAGGGATGCTTTCAGCTCATCAAGTGGGAAGGCTTTTGTTTTAGGCATCAATTCGATGCGTGTGGCGCTTTGGGCTGCGTGGAGGGATACCGCTAAGGTGAACTGCTCGGGTTCGTTCGAGAATCGATCGATACCGGGAATCACACCGCAGGTGGATATGCAGATGTGTCTCGCGCCGATTCCAAGGCCTTTCTCATGGTTCATGATGCGTAGCGCTGCAATGACGTTATCGTAATTCAGGAAGGGTTCCCCTTGACCCATTCCCACGACGTTGGTGACCCTTTGTCCGAAGCATTTCTGCACGGTTAGAATCTGGTCGACAATCTCGCCTGGCGTTAAGTTTCGCGTGAGCCCCTCTTTTCCCGTTGCGCAGAACGAACAGGCCATGGGGCATCCTGCTTGCGTCGAGAAGCAGACGGTGAGGCGACTTCCATCTCGTGATGGGATTGCAACCGTCTCGACCACTACGCCATCGTGGAACTGAAGGAGGTATTTGCGAGTGCCGTCGGCCGATATGGCTTCCTCGAGAATAGCCGGAGAATGTAGTGGATGAGTTTGATTTAAATCCTCCCGAAGATTTACGGGTAGATTCGTCATCTCGTCGTAGCTTTCGACACCTTTGCCGTAAAGCCATTCGAATAGCTGTTTTGCCCTGAACGCAGGCTGCTTCATTTCCTTGATAAGCGTAACAAGCTGGTCATAGGAATATGTTTTGATGGGAGTAATCATGGGCGACATTATAGCGTGTTTCACGTGAAACATCGTTGCTTATGTTACGTGGCGGTCTGGTCATTTGGTGGTTTGATATACTTACTGGAAAGCCCTTTCAAGAGAAAGAAGGAAGCATGTCTGGTGTCGATCCTCGTTCCTGCCGCGTTGCGTTGCTTGCGGGTGGGAAAAGCAATGAGCGCGAGATTTCGCTTTCTTCTGGAGACGGCGCCCGAGAGGCATTGCTGACTGCGGGATTTGAGGTTGTTGATATCGATCCAGCCAATCCCGATGATTTGAAGCGATTGATTGAAGAGCATTTCGACGTTGCGTTCTTATGCCTCCATGGTAAATACGGTGAGGATGGCACTGTTCAAGGATTGTTGGATATCGTTGGGCTGCCTTATACATGCTCTGGAGTTTGGTCTAGCGCGCTTGCAATGGACAAACCAAAGGCGAAAGTGTTCTACGAGCGTGCTGGCGTGGCCACTCCCCCTTCGATGACTGTTTATAAGGGTCATCCGATTGAGGCTTCCGATGTTGTTGAAAAATTGGGAAATCATGTCGTTGTGAAGCCCGGTACTGAGGGCAGCGCAATTGGAGTGTTCATCGTTGAGGGTGAAAAGGACATTGCCGGTGCCCTTGAGAAGGCGCTCGAAATTGACGATGAGGTCTTAATCGAGCGCTATATCAAAGGACGCGAACTTACCGTGGCGGTTCTTGGCAACGACGATGCGGAGGCTCTACCGATCATCGAGATTATCCCGAAGAGCGCTTTCTATGATTTCGAGTCGAAATATGCTGCAGATGGATCGAAGCATGTTTGTCCGGCTGAGATTCCGGAAGATATTGCGACGAGGGTGAAAGCGGAAGCCGTTAAGGCCCATAAAGCCCTTTCGTGCAGCGGAACGTCACGTTCCGATTTCATTCTTGAGGAGGATGGGTCTTGTTGGTGCTTGGAGACGAATACCATTCCCGGCATGACCGCTACATCCCTGCTTCCTGATGCAGCCCGCGCGGCCGGCATGAGCTTCCCTGGGCTTTGTACGAAGCTGATTGAGTTGGCTTTGGAGAACCATACTCGGTAGCTACGTCTGTTTAGCTACTCGATTTCTGGGTGAGAAAACATTATGTAAAGCTGTTCCTCTTCGAGTAATAAGTCTAAAAAATCCGACCTGAGAAGTTTGAATCAGGTCGGATTTGCGGTTCTTAGAGCTTTAGAAAACACCGCAGGACTTCAGTTCGAAGATGATGGCGGCTACGACAATCAAGAGGAAAGCCCAACTGATGATGTAGCAACCAACGTTTCCCTTTCTTCCTTCCTGAACCATCGAATCGGTGAAGCTGCGGGATTTCTTCAGGATAGCGGATTTCTTATCAATGGGCGGAAGCGCAGCGCGTTGGCTTGGTTGCCAATCCCCGTGGGATTTAGCAATCGAATCTAAGGCTTGGTTCGATAGATCAATTTGAGGTCTAATCCCTTTACCTATGGTGCTAGCGATATTCTTTGCGAAAGGAAGAAAGTCGTTTTCGACGGAGGGGTCATAGCAGATTAATGCGACTTCTCCCCAATAACCGCCACCTTCTGGGGTGTCTGTGAATGCAGCAAGAGCAAAAATGACGTTGAGCTTCCATCCACGTACGGTAAGAATATCCAGCTTATGCGAGATTTGCGGGTCGAGGTATCCAACATCGGCGCCATACGGGTTGATTATCCAGGCACGATTCGTCCCTTGGAAGGGCCTGAATTCTAAAGTGAAGAATTCTCCGATAATGCAATCGGAGCCCATAAGAGCCGCCCCATCCTTTTTGTTTTCAGTTTCAAAGCGAGCATAGGAGCCGAAATATCGTTCGTTTTGCATAAGGTATCCTTCCGCGTAATGCACAGAAGCGTAACACAAACGGAATTCTGGTCGTGACTGCGTATGTCGGTTCCAGGTGACTTACAATAATAAGGTTAAAGCACTGGATATTCTTGCGAATTGATTTAGTTAGGACTACACGTGAGCGATAACCTGCTCTCATTTATATGCGATGGAACGCCCCAGGCTGTTATCGATCGTTATGCTTCTTTGTCGGCTGCTGCAAAGGCTTCCGATTACGGTAAATTGGATAGGGATATCGTCGTTATCGATACGGAGACAACTGGATTCTCTTTCAATCACGACGAATTGACGCAAATCGCTGCAGCGAGAATGAATCGTGGGGAAATCGTTGATTGGTACGTTACTTTCGTCAATCCTGGAAAGCCGATTCCGGAAGACGTTGCTCATCTGACGAATATCCACGACGAAGATGTTTCGGAAGCTCCGGGCCCTGACGAAGCGTTGGCTGGACTGGCACGTTTTGCCGGGAATTCGCTGATTGTTGCCCATAACTCCAACTTCGATCGAACCTTTACAACGAGGCATCCGTCCGGCTATCCCCTGCTTGAAAACATCTGGATCGACTCGCTTGATCTGTCTCGAATCGCTTTACCTCGTTTGAAATCCCACCGTCTCATTGATTTGGTGAAGGCTTTCGGAGCGCCGGTGTCAACCCATCGTGCAGATGATGATGTGGCTGCCACTTGCGCGATATTCAGGGTTCTGTTGGCAGCGGTTGATGCCATGCCGAAGCCTCTGGTTGCGAAGATCGCATCGTTGGCCACAAAAGAGGAATGGCAAACTCAGGTCGTATTCGATTACTTCGCAAATCACGCAGATGATGTTTCACGTGAAACATTTGATGATGCGACTTCGAGCATTGAAGGCGAATCCTCATTTGAGGACGAACGCTCTGGGCAATTGGGCTGGGCGACTAGCGCCCTTGACCTGTATTCTCTTCGATCGTTACGGCGTGAACGGTTGAGAACGGTTGAGAATAGGGTGAAGATTGATGCTGACGCAATAGCGGCGGATCCGATGCTAGATTTGGCATATCCATCGAGCGGAATCATCGAAAGTGCCTTCAGCGAGAACGGAGTGGTTGGCAGGCTCTATCAAGATTACGAGCCACGTCAAGAGCAACGGTTGATGTCGCTGGCTGTTCGTGAAGCAGCTGAATGCAATGAGAATCTTGTGGTTGAGGCTGGAACGGGCGTCGGTAAATCGATGGCCTATCTGGTTCCATTGGCATATATTGCAAAGGACAATGGCATTACGGTAGGCGTTGCGACGAAGACGAATGCGTTGCTTGATCAGCTTGTATATAAGGAGATTCCTGCGCTCTCCGATGCATTGCTTAAGAAGTATCCGGACAGCGAGCCGCTCACTTGCGCCCCTTTGAAGGGCTTTTCCCACTATCCGTGCTTAAGGAAGATCGATAGCGTTGTTGAAGATGGTGCACGGATTTTAGAGGTTCAGGGCAGAATGCAGTCGCAAGCTGCTGCGATGGGTTCGTTGCTTTCGTTTATTGAGCAGACGGAATATGACGATATCGATGGTTTGAAAATTGACTACCGTCTGCTTTCCCGTAAGGTCATTACGACGTCCAGCCAGGAATGTCTGCGACGGAAGTGTCCGTATTTCGGTTCGACGTGCTTCGTCCATGGCTCCCGGAAGCGAGCCGAGTCTGCTGATATTCTGGTCACTAATCATAGCCTTCTGTTCTGCAATGTTGCTGCGGAGGGCGGATTGCTGCCTCCAATTCGGTATTGGGCGGTGGATGAGGCTCATGGCGCAGAGCAGGAAGCCAGAAGGGCTCTCTCGGTCTCATTGGATTCTGATGAAATACTGCGATGCGTAAGAAAGGTGTCGCCGGAGGATTCGAAGCGTAACGTCTTCATGCGAGCCGAGCGACGGGTTTCTATTGATGGGAGAACCATTTCCACTAAGGCATTCGATGAAGGGTACAAACGCCTGATTGGGGATGCGAGTCTTGATGGCGGCGAACAAATGGAAGGTTCCCAGCAGGAGGAGACGCTGTTCTATGCGCTTACCGCAAAAGCGAAAGCGGCTGGTGAGGCGTATGTTCAGTGTGCTGAACCTTATTGCTCTAGCGTCAAGGGCTTGCTGTTTTTCGAATCGGGTAACAGGGGTAAGGGCTACGACACCACCGAGCTTTGGATAAACGACGATATTAGAAAATCAGCCACTTTCGCAGATGTTCGTGAAAAAGGGGTTGCTTTCAGGCAAACAGCGGAAAGGCTGGCCGCCGCGTGCCAGAATCTCGTGGCTTTCCTTGACGACATAGAAGGAGCTGCCGCGGTTCAAGGTGAGATTTCGTCTCTTTGCCTAGATCTGAAGAGCCAAGTGAACGCTATAGATCTGATTCTAACGATGCCGACCGATTCGTATGCGTATTCTGCGACGTTGAGCAAGAAGAAGGATCGCTTCAACGATCGGCTTGAGGCTCTGCCGATGAATGTGGGAGAAAAGCTGAACGATACGCTCTATGCGAGTACCCATTCGGTCGTTTATGCTTCGGCGACGCTTTCTGTGAATGGACGATTTGATACATTCGCGAACGCGATGGGTTTAGGCCAGGGGGAGTTTTCGTCGTTCAATACCCTGCAACTGGATTCCAGCTATGATTTCGACAAGAACATGACGGTGTACGTCGCCAATGATATTCCTGAGCCGAATAGCCCATCGTATGTGAATGAATTGCAGCGATTTCTGACTCAAGTTCATTTGGCGCAAGGCGGCTCGATGCTCACGCTGTTCACCAACAGGCGTGAGATGGAGCGTTGCTTTGAATATGTTCAGCCCGAATTGAAGAAGGAAGACCTGAGGCTGGTATGCCAAAAATGGGGTGTATCGGTTAAGGGCCTGCGGGATGATTTTCTTAAGGATGAAACGTTGTCGCTTTTTGCCTTGAAAAGCTTCTGGGAAGGCTTTGATGCTCCCGGTTCGACGTTGTGTGGAGTGGTGATCCCGAAATTGCCTTTCTCGAAGCCGTCGGATCCGTTGTCGTGCGAACGTGGCGCAAGAGATGATCAGGCTTGGCGTCACTATGTTCTGCCGGCGGCGGTTCTTGAGGTGAAGCAGGCGGCGGGCCGTTTGATTCGCAAAGCCGATGATTCGGGTGTGCTGATACTTGCTGATCGCCGGTTGGTTTCAAAGGGATACGGAAAGGTGTTTCTGAACTCCTTGCCGAGTAAGAGCATTAAGATTTTGCCGATGAAGCAGATTGTCGAAGAGATTTCTTCGATGAATCGAGGTCGTGGATAGGCTATGAGAAATACCAACGACAAGATAGCGCGCGCCGCGCACATCAAACCGCGCACAGCAGGCACTTCCAATGAAATCTCGTTTAGCGTGCTCGGCGCGGCAAGCCAGGGGATTAACACATCCTCCTCAAGTAGCGAGAACTATGGCAAGACGGTCGAATTCGCAGGTCGCAAGGATATCGTGTCTGATGTTTCACGTGAAACATCAGACGACTATGTGTTCAGAAAGGCGTCAGCGGCAATGTCTGCGGCAAGGCAGGCGAGCTCATCCGACATGTATGGAGGAAACAACGAGCCTGAATGGTATCCGCCTCAGAAAACATATGCCGCCGGCTATTCCCAGCAGCAGTCATATAGCTCGGGCGCGATGTCGAATCGCTCAATTGACGAGAGCGAAATCGAGCGGCGAAAGAAATCTCGAAGGCGAAACAGGATCATTGTTACCGTAGCGGCTTCGATTGTTTGCGTTGTGGTGGTTCTGGGCGCAGCCTGGGCCTGGCATACTCAGGTAACGAGCCAACAGAGCTACGAATCGAAGTTGGTGGAGGCGCTGCGTCAGATAGATTCCGCCGATGATGTCGTGATGACGCTTGACGAGTTGGTCAACGATCCGTTCGCAGATGGAAATGCGACGAAGAGGAAAACCGTATCCATTGGCTTAAACGACGCCAAAGAGAAATTGAGCTCGGCCGTCGAGGAGGCGAAATCCGCATCCGAAGGCTTGGATGATGGTCAAGCGCGTCAGGCGGCAAACGAAGCGGTATCTTCGATAACCGCTCGTCAGACGATGCTAGAGACCGGTAGCCAGCTTATGTCAGCTTCTCAGGAGGCTATCAGCGGAACCGAGGCGTTCGCGGAGGCATGGAACAAGGTTCTTGAGGCCGACGATATCGTCCGTGAGGCTTCGAAGCTCACCTCGTCGAGTGAAACCGAGGCGTCGAAAGCGAAGTATGAGGAAGCGCTTTTGGCTTTCCGGAGCAGCAGAAGCAAGATTGCGGAGGTGCAGATGAAATACTCGCAGGTGAGCCTGAGTGAGATTCTGACCTACATAGACAAGCGCATCGAATCGATGGGTTACGCGATCGCTTCCGACAATGCCTTGATTGACAAGGACAAGGAAGAGGCCGTCACGCAAAACGACAATTACAACAAGGCGGAGACGGAGGCATCGAACCTGGCGTTGAGTCTTCCCTCTCATCCCGAGCAGCTTTATCGCAGTGCTTATAGCGAGAATAATTCAGAAACCCTGAAATCGTACAAGGCTGCACGTTCTCAGGCGGGCACAAGCGATACGGTAATCCGTGAATATTTGGGCGCCGAAGGCAAATAGCGTATACTTCATTTAAATATGCTTAGCTGCAGAAACTAAAACGAAAGGCAAGATACATGCCGGACATCAAAGAGCATATCGAGTACCTGTCTCAGGAAATCGGTCCGCGCCCTGCTGGGACCGAGGAAGAGCAGAAGGCCTCGCTGTACATAGCGGAGCAATTTCAAAGGGATGCCGGCTTACCAGCATCCGTCGAGGACTTCAACGGCGTTGGAGACCCGGAGCTCACATCGATGATATACGCCGGGATTGCTGTGTTTTTCGCGCTATTGGCTTTGCTTGTGCCCGGACTTGGCCTGATTTGGTTTGTCGGAGCTTTGGTTGGGGCCGGCTTGCTCGTGGCGGATGTGACCGGTCATCCGGTACTTTCCAGGTTCCTTGGGAAGGGTGTCAGCCAGAATGTGGTCGCGAAATACGAGCCCGGCTCCCAATCTGAGGGGTCTGCTCGCAAGCGTCGCGTGATCGTGATCGCGCGGTATGACAGCGGCAAGGTTCGCCAGGAGCTTGCCTCCCCGTTTGTGAAGTTCCTTCCGATCGCCGTCAAGGGATCGATGGCTGCCACCGTGGCCATGCCCATACTGCTTCTGCTCAAGAGCTTTCTTTTGGGATCCGCCGGCATTCTGGGGACTATTCTCACGATTCTGATCGTTGTTGCAATCGTTTTCGCCGCGATTCCGCTGGTTACCGGCATATTGCATCGCGCTGCCGCCTATAACGAAGGTGCGAACAACAACGCATCGGGCGTTGCTGCTATGCTGGAAGTCGCTAAGCGCATCGGCACCGGCCGAATGAGCGAAGCGGAACTGGCCGAGCGCGAAGATGCAATCATGCGCGGCGAGGCTGCAGCTCGCGAAAACGGCCTTGTGCCGGAGGGCGCTGACTTCGTGTATTCGGGTGATTCATCGGAATCCGGAGCCGGGTTGAACGCCGCTAAGGCTGCGGTCGCGGCCCTTTCCGGTAAACCGGTAAGCGGAATGTCCGAAGAGGACGTTGCTAGGAATTTGGATCTGCTTGAAGAGCAGGCTGCGGAAGAGGCTGAAGCCGCAGCGCAAGTTGCATCTGCGATGGAGGCTTCGAGTGAGGTTGCTGCGGAAGAAGTGTTGATTGACGATGCTTCTAACGAAGAAGCAGCTTCCGTTGTCGCGCCTCAGGATATCGAGCAGGCCCCGGAACCCGCGGCTGCGGTCGAAGAGAGCTCTCAAAGCGAGTCTTTCTCAAGCGTTCCCGATTGGTTCCGCAAGGGTCAGGAGAAGGCCAAGAAGCCCAAGAATACGGAAAAGCCGGCGCAGCGTTCGCGTTACGCCTCGGCATTCGAAGCCATTACGGCCGAGGGCACCGGTCAGTTCGCTCAGGCTGCCAGCGAGGCTGCGAAGGAAGTCCAGGCAGCTGCGTCCGTCGAGCCCGTTCGTCATGTTGTGCATGAGGTCCATGCGCCTCAATGGGGCGTTATCGACTCTGCGGAGCCCGAGCATTCCGACGAAAGCGTTGTGGCCCAGGAACCTGAGGTTGACGAGGTTGCAGCAGTTTCAGCTTCTCAGGAGCCCGTGGATTTAATTGCAGCCAATGCAGGCGAGACCATCCCCTTCGAGGCTGTCCCGATGAACGCTGATGCGCCTCAGGAAGAAATCCCTGCTCGTCAGGCCGATGTCCCCGTTGCAATCGAAGATTCGGAAGCGAACGTTGAGCCTGTCCCCGAGCCGGCTGCAGCCTCTGAGCCCGCTGCGGCGCCCGAGCGCAAGCCTGTCGTGCCGGTCATTCCGGTGTCCGCCGACCCTTCCGCAACCGTTGCCACTCCCCCGATCGACGTTTCGATGCTGAACATCGAAGGCGCCAACGTGAAGCCCTCTGTGCCCATGCCCTCATTCCTGGATGCGCGTAAGGTGCAGGAAGAGGCGCGAGCGAAGCGTTCGGCCGCTGCACGTTCCGGCAATCGCGTCGATGCGACCGATGCCGAGATAACCAGCACCGGCGTCGTGGATCAGAGCACTCTGGTGGCGGAAACGCCGTTCTCTGTGCCCGCGCAGCAGCCTGCAACGCCTGAGCAGCCCCAGGCGACGGCCGAGGGGTCCCAGAAACCCAAGCGCCAACACACGCGCCGTCCCGTCTTGCTGCCGAATATCTCGGCTGCCGAAGAGAAAGCCACGCCGGTCATTTCCCAGGCGAAACAGCGTGCGCCGCTCGCAGATGTTGAGGAGTCCGGCAAAGCTGCCGCGAAGAGCCTGCTCAGAACGCTGCCGACCATCGGCTCGGCCGACGTGCTCGGCGAAACCGCCGATACCGAGAAACAGAGCGCCGGTGCGGCCGCTCCCGAGCGTGCGAAGAACGCCTCGCTGCTGGTTTCCCTGCCTTCGCTTTCCGGAGCCATCAAGGCCGCCGATACCAAACAGGATCAGGCGTTGACGGCGGCTCAGCCCGCCCCTGGAGCATCCGGGTCGTTTGCCCCGGTCACCGACGAGCTGATTCGCGAGGCTTCGCTTGAGGACGAGTCCGATAGCATTTACATTGACGACGTGGACGATTCCGATTACGACACCGACTTCACGCAGACCGGAGCCATCGCCGGCCCCGGTTACGTCGAGATGCCGAAGTCTCGCTTCCGCAAGTTCTTCGATAAGTTCCGCCGCGACAAGGACGACGACGAGCTCACGCCCCAGGAATGGCTCGATGTCGACGACGACTTCGAGGCCCGCGCGGTGGGCAAGGCCCGCGGCGGCTGGGAGAGCTTCCAAGGCGAAAGCTACGACGAGGCCAGCTATGGCAATCAGAATGATTATTACGATGAAGGCAGCGCGCAGCCCGCTTCCGGCTCCTACGCCGACAATTACGCTGACGACTATGACGATGATTACGCCGACGGCACGCAAGCATTCCCGCCGTATAGCCAGATAGATGCGGCGGCCGACGCCGCGCATCCTTTTGGTGACCAGGTCGGACAGGGCGATTATTTCGACGATGCTTTCGATGCCGAGGACATTTCCGACGAGCAGCCCAAGAAAGGCCTGTTCAGAAAGTGGCACGGCGGTGCGTTCTCGCCTCGTCGCATGGAGGATGCCAATCTTGATTCCGAGGACGTCGGCGCGCTCATGGAGGCCGCGGCGGAGGGCGATGCCGAGGTGGACGCCGAGCTTGAGCAGATTTATCAGTTCCGAAACCCAGAGATCAATACCGAGGTGTGGTTCGTGGCCTTGGGCTCTGAGTTGGCTGGAAACGCCGGCATGAAGGCGTTCCTTGAGGCGCATGAGCGCGAGCTGAAGGGCTCGTTCATCGTGCAGGTTGACGCATTGGGCGCCGGTGAGCTTACGTTGATAAGCGAGGAAGGCCCTCTGAAGCCTTCTAAGCCGTCTTCCCGTATGAAGAGGTATCTGCGCAAGGCTTCGCAGGCGACGGGCGTTAAAACAGCTACTGCGCCCCTTCTGTGGGAGGAAAGCGCTGCATCGCTGGCAACGAAGCACGGTTTGCAGGCGGTTCACCTTGTCGGCATGGAGGGTGGAAAGCCGGCCGGCTATGGCGAGCAGGGCGACGTCGCTGAGATCGTTGACGGTGAGAAGCTGGCCGCGAACACGAATTTCTTGATGGCGCTGTTAAAAAATTTCTAACGCGAAATCAAGGCGCAATAGAGCGTTGCTACAGTTAGGTTATAATTGCTAGCACGCGACCGCAGGAGCGCTACGCTGCCCCGCAAAGGGCGTCGGAGCGCTAGGACAAGAGAGGTAATAGAAATGGCTATTGAAGCGTACTGCGTCAAGTGCAAGGCAAAGAAGACCATGAAGGACCCGGTTGAGGGCGTCACCAAGAACGGCAAGCCGATCACGAAGGGCAAGTGCCCCGACTGCGGCACCACCATCTGCCGTATCGGTGCTGTGAAATAGCAGCCTGTTTGTTTTGATTGCATGACGATGCCCGCTTTCGAGCGGGCATCGCTGCTTTCTGGGGCCGCCTGCCGGCTTGGGGATGGTAAAGATGCGGGTCTACCTGGTAAGATGTTCGAAATAGCGGTCTTTGGCGCTAGCTTGAGGCGCCGCTGAATCGTTTTCGGGCGAAACGACATGCGCGCCGCATGCGCGGCGGAAAGGAGCATCATGACGAACGAGAGCAAGATAGACCTGTACGACAACTTCAAGAAGGTCAACGCCATCGATGCTTCGAAGTACAAGCAGTACGATGTGAAGCGTGGCCTTCGCAACGATGACGGCACGGGAGTTCTAGCTGGGCTTACTGGTATTTCGAATGTGCATGGCTATGTGATGAGCGACGGCGAGAAGCGTGCCGACGCGGGGGAATTGCGCTTGCGCGGCTACGACCTGTATGACCTGCTTGGCGCCGAAGCCGAGGACAAGCGCTTCAGATATGAGGAAGTGTCGTATCTGCTGCTGATGGGCGAGTTGCCGACGAAAGACCAGCTAGAACGATACGTTGCCGCTATCGATGAGCAGCGCGAGCTGCCCGATGGGTTCACCGCTTCTATGATCATGCGTGACACGCCGCCGGATATCATGAACGTCATCGCGCGCACCATCCTGCTCCTTTACGCTTACGACCCCAAGGCAGAGGACCGTTCGGTCGAACATGAGATCTCGACCGCGATTCAGATGATTTCCCGCTTGCCGCGTATTTCGGTACTGACGTATTACGCCATCCAGTCACGCTATAACGGCGGGTCCATGATCATGCATCGCTTCATCCCCGGGCAGTCGACTGCGGAAACCATTCTTTCCATGCTTCGGCCCGATAGGCAATTCACGCCTGAGGAAGCTCGTATGCTCGACATCATGCTGTGCCTGCATGCCGAGCATGGCGGCGGCAACAATTCCTCCTTCACAACGCATGTGCTGACCTCGGCGGATACCGACCCGTATTCGACGTACGCGGCGGCCGTGAGTGCGCTGAAGGGCCGAAAGCACGGCGGTGCGAACCATCAGGTTCTTGCTATGCAGAAGGAGATAAAGGCCAACGTATCCGATTGGTCAAATGACGACGAAGTGGCTGATTACCTGGCGAAAATCGTGAACAAGCAGGCTTATGACCACACCGGTTTGGTGTATGGCATGGGCCATGCGGTGTACACGCTGTCGGACCCGCGCGCCGTGGTATGCAAGCGTTTTGCCGAGAAGCTTGCCCGTGGTACCGAATTCGAGGCGGAGTATCGCCTGCTGGAGGCTATTGAACGCCTGGCGCCCGAGGTGATCCTGCGCGAGAAGGGCACGAAGAAGGATATGTGCGCGAACGTGGACATGTATTCAGGCTTCGTGTATTCGATGCTGGGCATCCCCGAGGATATGTTCACTCCCCTGTTTGCTTGTGCCCGCATTTCTGGTTGGGCAGCGCATCGTTTCGAGGAAATCGTCTCCGGCAAGCGCATCATTCGCCCGGCGTACAAGTCGATTTACAGCGAAAAGCGCGAATATAAACCGATGGAAGAGCGCTAGGCCGGGCGAATTCCTATGAACGTGCTACAGGCACGTTTGCTTCATACATCTGCGTTAATCGCGCAGATGGCGCCCGCTCGGGCGCATAGGCAGGAAATCAACAGTCCACTGGACTGTTGATCAACGGTTCGAATCCCCTGGGCTTGTGGCGGCAACAAAAAAGCCCGGGTGACCCGGGCTGATGCGTTGCTGGCGGAGGAAGTAGGATTCGCGTATTCGCTTCGCGAATCCGCACCCCTCCTTCGCAAGCTCAGTCGGGCGAATTCCTACAAACGTGCCACAGGCACGTTCGCTTCACGCATCTGCGCTAATCGCGCAGATGGCGCCCGCTCGGGCGCATAGGCAGGAAATCAACAGTCCACT
>CAVBPP010000115.1:0-24608 GCA_963597295.1 Paratractidigestivibacter sp.
AACAAGGTAGCCGTACCGGAAGGTGCGGCTGGATCACCTCCTTTCTAGGGAGATTCAAACCAAAACGAATCGGGCTTCACTGAAATTTCCGAAAATCCAGCATCCGGCTCCCGGGGCTCCCGCCCCGAGGCACCTTGACAGCCGCATAGCGCAGCAAGAACAAGAAGACGCGGGGCCGGGAAACCTATCCCGGCCCCCGAGAACGAAAACGGCGCCGCCCAACCTCGGGCGGCGCCCGGATCTTCACGATCGCAAAACAATGACTCGATATGGACTACCTTCCCGGGGGCCCCTTCGGCCCCCGGATCGGAAACCAGAGCTTCTCATGGAGCGAAGATATTAAGGGCGCACGGCGGATGCCTTGGCGCGGGAAGTCGAAGAAGGGCGCGGCAAGCTGCGATAAGCCGGGGGGAGGCGCAAACGGCCATCGATCCCCGGATTCCCGAATGGGGGAACCCACGCGGGGCCATGCCCGCGTACCCGCAGCTGAATACATAGGCTGCGAGGAGGCAACCGGGGGAACTGAAACATCTAAGTACCCCGAGGAAGAGAAATCAACCGAGATCCCGGGAGTAGCGGCGAGCGAAACCGGGCCAGCCCAAACCCGTGCGCGTGCAAGCGTGCAGGCGTTTCCGCACGGGGGTTGTTGGGCGCGGTGTCCGGGGGCTGCATCCCCCGGCGGCGGTCAGAAACCGCCTCGGCAGCGGAACGGCCTGGGAAGGCCGGCGGAACAGGGTGAGAGCCCCGTACGCGAAGCCGAGGCGGCCGCCGATCCGCGGCCCAGAGTAGCGCCGGGCACGTGAAACCCGGCGCGAAGCAGGGGGGACCACCCTCCAAGGCTGAACACTCTCCCGCGACCGATAGCGAACCAGTACCGTGAGGGAAAGGTGAAAAGCACCCCGAGAGGGGAGTGAAACAGCGCCTGAAACCGTGCGCCCACAAGCAGTCGGAGCAGCCTCGCGCTGTGACGGCGTGCCTTTTGTAGAATGAGCCAGCGAGTCGCGGAGCGCGGCGAGGTTAAGCTTGATAAGCGAGCCGCAGCGAAAGCGAGCCTTTAAGATGGCGATTTAGTCGCGCTTCGCGGACGCGAAGCCGGGTGAGCTACCCATGGGCAGGCTGAAGCGGGGGTAAGACCCCGTGGAGGGCCGAACCCACTTCGGTTGAAAACGGAGGGGATGACCCGTGGGTAGGGGTGAAAGGCCAATCAAACCCGGAGATATCTCGTTCTCCCCGAAATAGCTTTAGGGCTAGCCCCGGCCGTTTTCCGACGGCGGTAGAGCACTGGACGGAGGAGGGGGCCTCACCGCCTACCGATGCCGACCAAACTCCGAATGCCGCCGGACCAGAGGCCGGGAGTCAGAGCATGTGGGCTAAGCTGTGTGCTCGAGAGGGAAACAGCCCAGACCGCCCGCTAAGGCCCCTAAGTCCGTGCTAAGTGGCAAAGGATGTGCCCCTGCCCAGACAACCAGGATGTTGGCTTAGAAGCAGCCATGCATTCAAAGAGTGCGTAACAGCTCACTGGTCGAGTGGGGGCGCGCCGACAATTAACGGGGCTAAGCACGGCGCCGAAGCGGCGG
Organism: Paratractidigestivibacter sp.; assembly: GCA_963597295.1. Taxonomy (GTDB): domain Bacteria; phylum Actinomycetota; class Coriobacteriia; order Coriobacteriales; family Eggerthellaceae; genus Senegalimassilia. The sequence continues at coordinate 1,578 of CAVBPP010000115.1, forward strand.
GATGAATTCTTCATCGGTAGGGGAGCGTCCCCTGCGCGGCGAAGCCGGAGGGCGACCGACGGTGGAGCGCAGGGGAGCGAGGATGCTGGCATGAGTAACGAGAGCGGCGCGGGAAACGCCGCCGCCGTAAGCCCAAGGTTTCCTGGGCAAGGCTAATCCTCCCAGGGTCAGTCGGGAGCTAAGGCGAGGCCGGAAGGCGTAGCCGATGCGCAACAGGCGGACATTCCTGTACCGCCTGCGGGCCGCTATGACCGACGGGGCGACGGAGAAGGGTATGCGCGCGGGGTTCTGGACGTCCCCGTGAAAGCGCGTAGGCTGCGGGCCAGGAAAATCCGGCCCGCGCGAGGGCCGAGACGCGAGACGAAGCCTCAAGGCGAAGGCGCAGAGCCCATGCTCCCCGGAAAAACCCCTAGGCAGGCCCGCGGGCGCCCGTACCAAAACCGACACAGGTGGGCGGGTAGAGCATACCGAGGCGATCGGGGGAACCATGGTCAAGGAACTCGGCATAATCGCTCCGTAACTTCGGGAGAAGGAGTGCCGGCTGGGGTGGACTCGCTAGCCGAGCGAGCCCCGGCCGGCCGCAGCGAAACGGCCCAAGCGACTGTTTACCAAAAACACAGGACTCTGCCAAGCCGCGAGGCGAAGTATAGGGTCTGACGCCTGCCCGGTGCCGGAAGGTTACGCGGATGAGTTAGCGCAAGCGAAGCTCTGAAGCCAAGCCCCGGTAAACGGCGGCCGTAACTATAACGGTCCTAAGGTAGCGAAATTCCTTGTCGGGTAAGTTCCGACCTGCACGAACGGCGTAACGACTTGGGCGCTGTCTCGACCATGGACCCGGTGAAATTGCACTATTCGTGAAGATGCGAATTACCTGCGGAAGGACGGAAAGACCCCGTGAACCTTCACTGCAGCTTGGCATTGGCCGTTGGCTCGGCGCGTAGAGGATAGGCAGGAGGCTATGAAGCGGGGGCGCCAGCTCCCGCGGAGCCGCCCTTGGAATACTGCCCCCTCCGTTCCGGCGGCCTAACGCGGCGCCCTGATCGGGGCCGCGGACCGTGCCAGGCGGGTAGTTTGACTGGGGCGGTCGCCTCCCAAAACGTAACGGAGGCGCGCAAAGGTTGGCTCAGGACGGTCGGCAACCGTCCCGAGAGCGCAAGAGTGCAAGCCAGCTTGACTGCGAGGCGGACAGGCCGAGCAGGTGCGAAAGCAGGCTCTAGTGATCCGGCGGCCCAGAGTGGAATGGCCGTCGCTCAACGGATAAAAGGTACTCCGGGGATAACAGGCTGATCTTGCCCAAGAGTCCACATCGACGGCAAGGTTTGGCACCTCGATGTCGGCTCATCGCATCCTGGGGCTGAAGTCGGTCCCAAGGGTACGGCTGTTCGCCGTTTAAAGCGGTACGCGAGCTGGGTTCAGAACGTCGTGAGACAGTTCGGTCCCTATCCTCCGCAGGCGCAAGTGGATTGAGGAGGGCTGCCCCTAGTACGAGAGGACCGGGGTGGACGGACCTCTGGTGCCGCAGTTGTCGACCAACGGCACGGCTGCTTAGCTACGTCCGGCACGGATAACCGCTGAAAGCATCTAAGCGGGAAGCCGTCTCCGAGATGAGTCCACTTTCCGGTAAGGGCCCTCGTAGACCACGAGGTCGATAGGGCGCAGGTGCAAGCGGGGCGACCCGCTCAGCCGAGCGCTACTAATAGCCCGAGCTCTTCGCATCCTTCATTGAGAGCGAGCCATCGCGATGCGCCTTCGAAGCTTCTGCGCCATGCGGCCGCCAGGGTCGCCCCGGACGAGGGGGACCTGGGCAGGCTGAATATTCCAGCCGCGGGGGAGCGCCCCCCGCGAGCGCGACCATGGAGGCGGGGATCACCCGGTCCCGTTCCGAACCCGGCAGTTAAGCCCGCCGTCGCCGAGAGTACTGCGGAGGAAGTCCGCGGGAGGCTAGGGAGTCGCGCTCGCGGAGGGCGCTTGTCTTATGCGCGCGGCCCGCCGCGCGCGGGCGCTTGGGAGGCCCCGGACGCATCGAGCGTTCGGGGCCTTTCTTGCGTCTTGGGGGCGAAGCGCGCCGGGATGGATGGGCCTGCGCCCGGTGCGTCCGCCAATGCCCCTGCCGGCATGCGCGTCCGGGGGCCTTTTTGCGTTTGCGGGGTGAGATGGTCTTGGGTGAGTGACTCTGTGGCGGCCATTGCGTTATATGAGTTACGCTTCTGGTCATTGCGATGCTGAGATAATATGTATCCTGCCTATCTTGTTTTGGTGCGTCGTCCCAGAATTGCTGTCTACCCTGTTGTCTTAAGTGTTGTTTGGGTTTTGAATATGAACCGATTGGACCTTAATTATTCTACGAAATTGCACAATCTGGGGTGTTCTGAAATTAATATTAAGCATTTTGCAATATTGTTGAGTTGAATCGAATGATTATATGGTAAGGTGAATTCACGGATAAAGATTTGCTTACTTTTGTGCTGCTAAAGGGAAGGGAAATCTTTGGAGCACTTAGTTTGACTTGGCCTTTTGGGAAGGACTTTGGGCTAGCTGCCTGCATCAATTATCTTTATCCGAATGCTTTGTAAGAGTGGTTGCCATCGGCAATCACTCTTTTCTTTTCCTCAATTACATGAGGCGTGAAACCTATCGCTTGCGATCGTTCTTTGCCGATTATCTTAAGTTCCGTTTTAGCTTTTGCGCTGTCTATCGTTGGTTTGCTTGCTGTGAGGTATGTTGTGTGATCTCGGGTTGCTGGTCGGTTTTGATTGAATGGTATCTGTGGCAGGTTTTGGTGCATGAAAAGCGGACATGTCATTCGTTCTTTCATAAGGGCGTTCGTTTGACTATAATATCGAGCTTGGCGCATACGCCGCTTGTTGTCTCGGCAATGGCTCTATTAAGCGAGTTTTGATTGCCGTAATTTTAGTATTTTGGCCTGCTGACTTGCGGGTTGAGATGGAGGAACTATGTCGGGAAAGATTGCGAAGCGGGCTTCTTGGTCCGGTAAGTGGGCATTCATTTTGGCCTCTGCGGCATCGGCCATTGGCTTGGGTAATTTGTGGCGCTTTCCGTATTTGGCTGCGAAGTACGGCGGCGGCGTGTTTTTGCTCACCTATGTTGTGCTGGTTGTGACGTTCGGCTTTGCGTTGATGATGCTTGAGGTCGCGCTCGGTCGTAAAACGGGGCAGTCGGCGATCGGGGCCTTTAAGTCGTTTGGGAAGAAATATGCCTTCATCGGCATCTTTACTTCGGCGATTCCGTTCATCATCGTGCCGTACTACTGCGTTATCGGCGGTTGGGTGTTGAAGTACGCTTCCGCCTACATTACAGATGGGCCTGCAGCGTTGGCTGACGGCGGTACCTATTTCTCTAGTTTCATTGGCGGCGGCACCGAAAGCTTCCTGTTTATGGGGCTGTTCTTAGTGCTTGTTCTTGGTATCGTTGCCTTGGGCGTGAAGAATGGCATTGAGAAGGCAAACAAGGTGCTGATGCCCATCTTGATTGTGATGACCATTGGCGTTGCTGCCTACGAGCTGACGCTGCCCGGCGCAATCGATGGCGTTCTGTACTACATCACGCCTGACTTCAGCAAGTTTAGCGTGCAGCTGGTGGTTGCGGCTTTGGGTCAGATGTTCTACAGCTTGAGCTTGGCGATGGGCATCATGATGACCTATGGCTCCTACATGCGCAAACAGGACGATCTTGAGCAGTCTGTACGTCGTATTGAGATTTTCGACTCCGGTTATGCGTTTTTGGCCGGCCTGATGATCGTGCCGGCGGCGTTTGTGGCCATGGGCTCGGCAGAGGCGGTCGCTTCGAAATCTGGTCCGTCGCTTATGTTCATCATCCTGCCCGAGATATTCCAGCAGATGGGCGGCATTGCTACCGTTATGGGGGTGCTGTTCTTCCTGCTGGTGGTGTTCGCGGCTTTGACCAGCGCTATTTCGCTTACGGAAACGTGTGTGTCGATCGTGCATGATGCGACGGGGTGGACTCGCAGGAAGGCCTTCATTGTGGCAGCGGCGTTCATTGTCGTTGTGGCCGTCTTCGTGAATATGGGTTATAGCCAGCTTGCGATCATTCAGCCGCTGGGTCCTGGGTCGACTATTCTGGACTTTATGGACTTCATCTCGAATTCGGTGATGATGCCGATCGCTGCGCTGATGGCCTGTGTCTTCGTTGGCTGGGTGGTGAAGCCGAAGGTGGTTATCGATGAGGTCAAATCGTCGGGCAAGTTCGCTGGCGAGAAGCTGTTCACCGTGATGGTGAAGTACATCGCGCCTGTGCTGCTCGTGGTGATTCTGGTCGCCTACACGGCATCGCAGTTCGGGTTGTTCAGCATGTAGCGCGTTGTTGGAAGGATTGTTTCCAGCTTGTTAAATCGCACGTCGTTTGGGTGAAAGCTGTGCCGGCAGCCGGATAGTTTCGCCGCGGGGCGTGCATCGGGTGTAAAGTTGAGCGTAAGCAGTATTCACGAGTTTCAAAGGAGATTCACGATGACCGTGGAAAAGAAAGACTTGGATTGGGGAAGCTTGGATTTCGGTTACCGCGAGACCGATTACAGCTACGAGTGCCACTGGAAGGACGGCGAGTGGGACGAAGGCGGGCTTACGACCGATCATGACCTGCATCTTTCCGAGTGCGCTGGCATTTTCCACTACTGCCAGGAGGTTTTTGAGGGTCTGAAGGCCTATACGACCGAGGATGGCTCCATCGTGTGCTTCCGCCCTGATATGAACGCCGACCGTATGTTCGATTCGGCTGAGCGCCTTGAGATGCCGGGCTTCCCGAAGGATAAGTTCGTCGAGGCCGTGAAGCAGGTCGTTGCCGCCAATGCCGCCTGGGTGCCGCCGTTCGGCTCCGGCGCGACGCTGTACTTGCGCCCGTTCATGATCGGCTCCGGCAAGGTCATCGGCGTCGCTCCTGCGCCGGAATACACTTTCCGCATTCTTGTCACGCCTGTTGGCCCGTACTTCAAGGGCGGCCTGAAGCCCATCAAGCTGTGCGTGTCCGAATATGACCGCGCGGCGCCGCATGGCACCGGCAATATTAAGGCCGGTCTGAACTATGCCATGTCGCTGCGTCCGACTATGGAGGCTCATCGTAATGGTTACGCTGAGAACATCTATCTGGACAGCCAGAGCCGTACCTACATTGAGGAGACCGGCGGTGCAAACATTCTGCTGGTGAAGGAAGACGGTACGCTGGTGGTGCCGCATTCCCACACCGATTCCATCCTGCCCTCCATCACGCGCCGCAGCTTGGTGCAGGTTGCCAAGGATTTGGGTATTACCGTTGACGAGCGTCCGGTGACCTGGGAAGAGGTCGTTTCCGGCGAATTCGTCGAGTGCGGCCTGTGCGGTACGGCTGCTGTGATCTCGCCCGTTGGGCAGATCGACAACAAGGCGTATGGTGCTGACGAGACCGTGACGTTCCCCGCTGGCTGCACCGAGATTGGCCCGGTCATGAAGAAGCTGCGCGAGACGCTCACCGGCATTCAGGACGGAGCTGTCGAGGACAAGCACGGTTGGGTGTGCAAGATCGACGTCGAGTAGGCGTTGAGCTAGATAGCGATTATGGAAAGGCCGCCTTTCTGGGCGGCCTTTCGTTTGGGAAAACAAGGCCCGCTTCGATGAGGAAGCGGGCCTTGCTGCTGAGTTTGAAATTTGGCAGACTTTCGGTTCTGTGTCTGGCCGGCCGTCGTGCGCGAATGATTTTCGGTTTAGAAGTTTTCGGCCGTGATCTCGAAATAGGCCTTCGGGTGTGCGCAGACGGGGCAGACGTCGGGCGCTTTGGTGCCGACGACGATGTGACCGCAGTTGCGGCATTCCCACACCTTGACCTCGGACTTCTCGAAGACCTGCGCGGTTTCGACGTTCTTCAGAAGGGCGCGGTAGCGTTCCTCGTGGTGCTTTTCGATGGCACCGACCTGGCGGAACTTCTCGGCAAGCTCGGGGAAGCCCTCTTCCTCGGCGGTCTTGGCGAAATCGTCGTACATGTCGGTCCACTCGAAGTTCTCGCCGTCGGCAGCGGCCGCGAGGTTTTCGGGCGTCGTGCCGATGCCTTCGAGCTCGCGCAGCCACATCTTGGCGTGGTACTGCTCGTTTGCGCTGGTCTTGCGGAAGATCTCGGCGATCTGCTCGTAGCCTTCCTTCTTCGCGACCGATGCGAAATAGGTGTACTTGTTGGTGGCCTGCGACTCGCCGGCGAAGGCGGCCTGCAGGTTCTTCTCGGTTTGCGTTCCGGCGTACTTGCTCATGCGTTACCCCTTTCGATTTTGGAAGCTCCCCGGCGCGTCTGGGCAGCCGGGCTCTCGTGAGCTTTGCGAAGCCATGCAGCTTCTTAGGGGTAGATGGTAGTGGTGTTTCGGTCGATTCGCAACGGGGAAGATGGGAGTTTCTACGAAATGCACCTAAAATAGTAGCATTTATGAATTGGCTTCCTGTCCTTGCTGTGCCGCATTGGCCTTTCGCGCCGTTTGGCGTTGCGCTTGTTGTATGATTACGGACACGATTAATCGCTCGTTAGGAAGAAGTTCCATGTCTTTATCCATCGGTATCGTCGGTTTGCCCAACGTCGGTAAATCGACCCTGTTCACCGCGCTTACCAACAAGGGCGGCCTTGCTGCAAATTATCCGTTCGCCACCATCGAGCCTAACGTCGGCATCGTGCCGGTGCCTGATTCTCGCTTGGAGGAGCTGGCGAAGATCGATAATCCGGCTAAGATCGTGCCCGCCACGGTTGAATTCGTCGACATCGCCGGCTTGGTCGCAGGTGCCAGCCAGGGCGAGGGCCTGGGCAACCAGTTCCTGGCAAACATTCGCGAAACAGATGCGATTTGCGAGGTCGTGCGCTTCTTCAGCGACCCCGATGTGGTGCATGTGAATGGCAAGGTGAACCCGTCTTCGGACGTGGATACCATCAAGACTGAGCTGATTTTGGCCGACATCGGCACGCTGGACAAGGCGATTCCCCGCTTGGAAAAGGAAGCGAAGCGCGATAAGGCTGGCGTGAAGAAGCTGGAGACGGCGAAGAAGGTGCTCGCAGGGCTGAACGAGGGTCATCGCGCGCGTACGCTGGAGCTTTCCGAGGACGAGCAGACCGCCATCTACGATCTGCACTTGCTGACGATGAAGCCGATTCTGTACATCGCCAATGTTGACGAGGACCAGTTGGACGCCGACCTGGCTGAGATCGATGGTTGCCAGCCGGTGCCGATTTCCGCGAAGGTTGAGGCCGACCTGGCCGAGTTGGACCCGGCTGAGGCGAAGGAATACCTGGAGGCCATGGGTCTTTCGGAAAGCGGGCTTGCTCGCCTGGTGCGCAGCGCTTATGCGCTTTTGGGGCTGCAGAGCTACTTCACCAGTGGCGAGACCGAGTCACGTGCGTGGACCATTCCGATCGGCGCGAAGGCTCCGCAGGCCGCCGGCGTCATTCACTCCGATTTCGAGCGCGGATTCATCAAGGCGGAAACCGCATCGTTTGACGATTACGTCCAGCTCGGCGGCGAGGTCGGCTGTCGCAACGCTGGTAAGCTTCGCCAGGAGGGCAAGGAATACGTGGTGCAGGACGGCGACGTCATGCACTTCAAGTTTAACGTGTAGAAGATTCGCCGCCGTTCTGCGGCGGTTGATGGGGGAGTGAGAACATGCTGGTCAGCAACCTTGTTCACGTGACTGGTAATGATTATTTGAACGAGCGATTCCGCAAGGCTTTTGCGTTTCTTTCGCAGGGCGGGCTTGAGGGCTTGCCGCTTGGCCGTAACGAAATCGATGGCGACGACGTGTTCGCCAATGTGCAGGAATACGATACCGTTCCGGCTGCGGAAAAGCAGTTCGAGGCACATCGTGCGTACTACGACGTGCAGTTCGTGGTTTCGGGCGAGGAGGTCGTGGAGTACGCTCAGCTTGATGCGACGACGCCTGCGATGGATTTCGACGAGGGGAACGATTTCGGACTTTATGAAGTGGTTGCGCCTGCGACGCGGGTGGTTCTGCGCGCTGGCGAGCTTGCCGTGCTCGCGCCCGAGGATGCGCACAAGCCCGGTTGCCAGCTTGGCGATGCGCCCGTTCATGTGCGCAAGATCGTTGTGAAGGTGCGTGCTTAGGCTTCGCGCTGGACAGTGCAGCGTTGTGGCGTTTCTGCTGCTCGCTGACGGGCGGCGTGAGTTGTCCTTGCATTGAATTTTAGGAGCATCATGCGAAAGCAAGACAGGAAATATCTGAAGCGGTTGCTCGAAACGCCTTCTGCGACCGGAACCGAGGAGCGCATAGCACAGGTCGTGCGCGATCGGGTGGCATCGTTTGCCGACTGCGTCGAAACCGATGTTATGGGGTCGGTGCATGCGACGGTCAAAGGCGCTGGGCATGCGCCGTCGTTGATGCTCGCAGCCCATATGGATGAAGTCGGCCTGATGGTGGTCAACGTGTCCGACGATGGTTTCCTTTCCGTGGCCGCAGTCGGCGGAGTCGACGCTGCGATTCTGCCGGGTCTACGCGTCGACGTCCATGCTTCCGGGGCCGACGAGCCCTTGCGAGGCGTTGTGGGCCGCAAGCCGATTCACTTGATAGAATCTGAAGAGCGTACCAAGGTGACGCCGATTTCGGATTTGGTGATCGACCTGGGACTTCCCGCTAAGAAGGTGAAGCGCTTAGTGAAGGTCGGCGACGTAATTACTTACGGCGTAGGCTTTGAACGCTTCGGCAAGCATATGGGCGTCTCGCGCGCTTTCGACGATAAGTGCGGCGTGTGGGTTATCACGCGCGTGCTTGAAGAGCTTGCCGCCGCGGGCACGCCGGGTGACGTGACGGCCGCTTGCACCGTGCAGGAGGAAATAGGCACGCGCGGCGCCATCACTTCGGCATTCGGCGTTTCCCCTGATGTTGCCATCGCGTTCGACGTGACGCATGCGACAGATTATCCGGGCATCAGCCATGCGAAGTGCGGCGACATCAAGTGCGGCGGCGGTCCCGTTATCGGCCGCGGCCCGAATATTAACCCCGCGGTATACGAGCGCTTGGTCGCTGCGGCCGAGGCTGCGGGCATTCCGTACCAGGTTGAGGCGCTGCCGGGGCACTCCGGCACCGATGCGTGGCCCATTCAGGTGTCGAAGGCCGGCATTCCCGCGGGTTTGGTATCTGTTCCGCTTCGCTACATGCATACGCCGACTGAGGTTATCTGCCTGGATGACTTGGATGCTTGCGTTGCCCTGTTCGTGCAGTTCGCTAAGGGCTTGGAGGGCGCGGATACGTTTGTGCCAGGTGTGGCCACCGTCCGCGATGAAGCTGCGCAGTCCGTGACCCCCGTGCCGGAAAAGGGCAAGCATGCGAAGGAAGAGGAATAGCCGGTGAAAGGCAAGATCGAGGACATCGCCCGCAATCGCAAGGCGCTTCATGATTACGAGGTTCTTGAGACCTACGAGGCCGGCATTGTGCTTTCGGGCACCGAGGTGCGTTCCCTTCGTGACAACCACTGCCAGCTGACCGATTGCTTCGCGCTCATCCGCCATGGTGAGGTTTGGCTGCATGGCGTGCATATTCCGCCGTATGCGTTCGGCAACTTGAATAATCCGGATCCCGATCGCAAGCGCAAGCTGCTGCTGCACAAGAATCAGATTCGCAAGCTTGAACAGCAGACCAAGGAAAAGGGCATGGCGCTGGTGCCGTTGAAGATATATTTCAGCAAGAATTCGCTGGTGAAGGTTGAGCTGGCCGTTTGCCGCGGCAAGAAGCTGCACGACAAGCGGCAATCGATGGCCGAGCGCGATTCGAAGCGCGAGGTCGAGCGTGCGTTGAAGGAAAGGAGCCGCAGGTGAGCGATGAGAACGCTGTGGAAAGCGAAGAGGCCGGCAAGGCTGCCGGCGAGGCGGAAGAGTACATGGAGCTTGAGCTTTCCGAAGATGACATCGTCGGCTACCTCGAGGATGAGGACGGTAACCAGATCGGCATCATCGTGATGGAGGACGGCAAAGAGGTCGAGTACCTGTACGCCGAAGACGATGACGATGCGTCCGATGATGCTGCCGCTGCGCCGGCCGACGATTCCGCCGCTGTGTATTCCAAAGCCGCTGATGAGCCTGTGAAGGACGACCTTGCCGTCGAGGAGCCGGCCGACGGATCGCTCGGCATCACGCGCGACGGGGTGCAGCAGGCGACCGACGACATGAACGCTATCTTCAAGGACGGCGTCAAGGTGGCGGCCGAGATGAAGGGCGCCTTCGACGACATCAAAAGCGCACTCGACTTCAGCTCGCTGCTGAAGTAGAATCAATTTCCTACCCGCCGACGTGCGTGCGGGTTGCACATTGAAAAGGTGGACCGCAGCGTCCCGCCTTCGGCGTTTGCCGAATATGACGGGGGCGACTGGTTTCGACATGGTACGTTTGAACTGAGGAGCAGGTCGTGGTCTCCTCGCCACGTTAAACAGGGGTACCGTCAAGTTAATTGGCAAGAACAACACCCAGAGCGCTCCGGCGCTCGCCATGGCAGCTTAATAGCGCCTGGCACGTCAACCCCGGGTTGTCCCCGGCTCGGGCGCGACGTCATTTTAGGGGACTGCATCGAAGCACGTGGCCGGTATGGCTTCGGTAAAGATTGAACCGACTAGGAAGCGCAACGTTTGCCCGTTGACCGCCCGTTTCCGAAATTCGACAACGAGATAAGCTTGTAGAGCCTCACGGATTCCGTAGTATGGACCGGAGTTCGATTCTCCGCGCCTCCACCAGACTTTTCGCAGCCTCTGGGAAACCGGGGGCTGCTAAACTATACCGGCCCGTTCAGACGGGCAGATCCGACGACTCGAGGAGCAAATTTGAGCTGGATACCCGTGGTGCTTCTTTCGCTGCTTTTCGCTGCTGCGATCGTTTGCTTGGGTTATTGTTTGCTAATCGCCTCGGGTGTTCGTGTTAAGGCCGTTCTTTCCGCTTCGTCGTTGCTGGGGTTGTTCGCGGTTGCCGTTGCGTGCATGATCAGTCCGTGGCTTGGTTGGTCGGCTTTGCTTGTGCTTGTCGTTGCGGCATGCCTGTGCGCTGTCGTTTGCCTTGCGCGTTGCGTTCGCTCCGGTGCGAAAGGTGCTTCCTTTGCCGCTAGATTGCGTAGCTTGCTCGTTCCCATTAGTCCTTTCGCCAGTAAACCCGATGGTGTTTGCGGGGGCGTTGGCTTGGCGTGTGTAATAGGCTTCTTTATCGCTTGTCTTTACCTTGGTGGCGATTCTCCGTCCGAATTCTTCCAATGTTATGATGCCGCCTTTCATTGCTCGGTGGTTAGGCATATCTTCGAGACTTCGAATGCGTCGCCTATCGGGGCCGGGTCGATAGCGGGTAACGCGACGTCGGTTTATCCGGACATGGTGCATGCGTTGGCGGCGCTTGCCATGCCGGCGCTCGGTTGCGATATTCAGGCTTCCATTTGGGTGGTTGAGCTGACATTTTTGATGACGCTTATGCCGCTTGGGTGCTTTGAGGTCTTTAAGCTGCTCATGGGTGATAAGGGGATTCGCCCGCTGCCGGCTATCGTCGCGATGGCCCTGCCGGTTGCCTTGCCCAATTCGGTTTTGAGCATGATTTCGTACGGTCCGCTGTACGAGAATGCGCTTGCCTACGCCGTGCTTCCGGCGGCTTTCGCATTGTGCGTCGAGCTGATTCGTCGCTTCGCGAAATCGAAGTTGCCGTCGTTGGCGATGATCGTTGCCGCTTTCGCAGCCCTTGGCTTTTGCCATCCCAATGCGTGCTTCACTTTGGGCATTTTCTTGCTTCCTTTTATCGTGCATGAGTGCGGGCCACGAAAGGCTAAGTTTGCCGTCGTAGGCGTTGCGGTCGCCGCGTGGGCGTTTCTGTACGTTTGCCCGTTCTTCAAACGAACGGTGAACTGCGACGATCGGGTCGAATCCAACATTGAGCATGCGTCGGGTTTGTTCGATGCGCTGCATTTGGACTACTCGCTGTTCGCCTCAAACGAGGTATTCGTCGCTGCGCTGTTCGTTATATTTCTTGCTGTGGCCGTATTTGCATCGAAGGCGCTTGCTCGCCGATACTCGTTTGGGTTGTACGTTTTCGGTCTGCTGTTCACCCTGGCGCAATTTGCCGTTGCTTATTTCCCCATGACGCTTTTCGCGCGCTTCGTCACCGGTTTCTGGTATATGCATATCAGCAGATTCGCTTATATTCTCGTGACGTTCTTTGGCCCGCTTGTCGCCGTGTTGATTGCGCTGGTCGCGCTGCGTTTGCGTGAGCGCGTCTTGCTTGGCCGGTTCTTCGCCGCCGTCATGGCCGTCGGGCTTGTTGGATTGATGGCGGTGCAGATGCCCAATGTGGGTTCGTCTTTCAGTGCCCAGCGCATCAATGAGGATATTCGCGATAGCGGGACGCCCATGTTCGATGCTGAGGACGCCGAGGTATTCCAGGCGATCAAGGGCATCGTGGGGGATTGCGGGGTCATCAACGGCTACAACGATTGCACGGTGTGGGCTTACGCAACATGCGGACTGAATGCGACTGAGCGGGCCTTGGAGGTCAATCACCTAAGCGGCACCGACGAACGTCTCGTTCAAATCATGTCGAACCTCGCGAACCTCGGTGACGGATCCGACCGGTCCCAATCGCTGAAGCAGATGTGCAGCGATATGGGCTTGGGCTATGTTTTGCAGGCTGATGGGGTGGGGCAGTATGCCATCTCGTATTCGGATAAGGGTACTGGAACCGAAACATATCTGGGCCAGGATTCCGTCGTAACCGAAGAGACGCCCGGCTTTCAGAAAGTAGGCAGTTGGGGTTCTTCCGCGGGGAAGTTGAGTTTGTACAGAATCGATCTGTGAGCGCGGAGCCACCCTGGGTCGCATTAAGCGGCATCAGGTATTTTTCAGCAACGTGGCTTTTCTGTGCCGATGGCTTAATATTGTGGTTGAACAACCTGCGAACTTGTTTCGCCATTGCTACAATGTCATGGCTTGAACACGACTCGATCGAGAAGAAAAATGCCTAAAACGAACTACAACAACGCAGCACGCGGACGTCATGCCGCACAGGACAAAACCTTCAACCAGGCGCAACCCTATGGTGCGCCCGTCAACAACCGCCAATACGCGAACCCTTATCCGGCGAACGGCGCTTACAGGAATCCCGCAGGGTATCCGGGCCAGCAGGGCGGGTTTTCGCCAGATTTGCATCAACGACCCAAACGCAAGGTCGGCAAGGTTCTTGGCATCACGTTCGCGGTTATTCTCGTCGTCCTGATTGCGATTTATTGCGGCGTCGCGTTGTATTTCGGCAGTCACTTTATGCCGAAGACTAAGTTGGGAAGCAACGACATTTCCATGATGTCAAGCTCCGACGTTGAAAAGCAGATTTCGAGCAGCCTTTCCGACTACAAGCTTTCCATCACTGGCAACGGATTCAATCTTTCGCTTACCGCTAGCGACATGGGGCTTACCGTCAACGCTTCCGACGTTGTGAAGAACGCCTTGAAGTCGGTGAACAATTGGGCTTGGCCTATCGAACTGACGCGCTCGCACGACCTGAACGACGTGGTGGCTTCCACGTACAATAATTCGGGACTTGAGCAGCGCATCAAGTCGGCGGTTTCGGAATACAACGCTACGGCGACGCAGCCCACCAATGCTTCGGTTGCTTACGACAGCACCAAGAAGTCTTTCTCGGTCAGCAAGGAATCGGTCGGCACGGCGCTCGACGCCACGAAGGTGGTCGCTGCGGCCGATCAGGCGGTCGCCGATTTGAACACGAAGGTGACGCTGTCCTCTAGCGAGCTGCTGCAGCCGACGGTTCTCTCCTCCGATTCGCGTTTGACCACCGCGGCTTCCGACGCGAACAAGATGATCAAAGCCGATATCAAGCTGACCATGGGCACATCGACCGCCGCCGAAGTCAACTCCGATATCATTTCGCAATGGGTCACCATCGACGGCGACGTGAAGGCCACGCTTAATGAAGATGCCATGTATAGCTGGATTTCCGATCTGGCGTCGAAGTGCAATACGGTCGGAACCACGCGCACCTACACCCGTGCGGATGGCAAGTCCATCACCGTTTCCGGTGGCGTGTACGGTTGGGAGATCGACAGCGATTCGCTTATCCAGACGGTGAGCGAAGGCGTGAAGGCCGGAACGGTCGAGACGGTGGAGGTTCCCTACGTTTCGTCCGGTGATGCGTACAATGGCGTCGGTGGCCGTGACTGGGGTAACCGCTACATCGATGTTGACCTGGCCGAGCAGCATGTGTATTTCTATGACGATTCCGGTTCGCTCGTTTGGGAGTCCGATTGCATTTCCGGCATCCCGGACGGCACGCATGACACCTCGACGGGTGTTTACTGGATCAACCAGATGCAAAGCCCGGCGAAGCTGACCGGTTATGAGAACGGCGAGAAGATCTACGAGTCCGAAGTTACGTACTGGATGCCCTTCGACGGCAATGCCATCGGCCTGCATGATGCAAGCTGGCAGCCGAGCTTTGGCGGCACCATGTACGCCGACGGCTACGGAAGCCATGGCTGCGTGAACCTGCCCGTGTCCGCCGCAGCCCAGCTGTATAGCCTGATTCACTCGGGCGACGTCGTGGTCAGCCCTGGTAAGCCGTTTGATTCGGTTGTGGAACTAGTAACGCCCTCCGTTGCTTGCGCGACGGAGGGCGTTTTTCGTGTTGCGGGGCTTTTCGCGGCGGGTTGGGCGTTCGGCGGGGAAGCGTGCCTTCGCGCTGGCGGGGCTCGCGTGGTTTTCGTCGGCGGTGGTGTCATGCCCCGCTGTGCTCGGCGTCGCGTGTGGCGGCCCCGCTAAACGGTTAGGTCCGCTACGTTGACGGGTACCACCTGTTGCAGCTGGTCGAGTGCGCATTTTATCTGGCAGCCGATGCGTCCACCCGAAAACATTATGGTGTCGTAGAGCCCGGCGGTCTCGTCGATGAATGTTGGGAGGGTCTTCTTCATGCCGACAGGGGAGCAGCCGCCATGGATATACCCCGTCAGCGGAAGCAGCTCGCGCGATTTGATCATGGAAATCGCTTTCTCGCCGCAGGCTTTCGCGGCCTTCTTCAAGTCCAGTTCGCAGGCGACCGGAATCATGAACACGTAGTTGGTCCCGCTTTTCGCCACCGTGACAAGCGTTTTGAATACGCGGTCTTCGTCCTGGCCGAGCGTTCGCGCCACTTCCACGCCCGATAGCGCCTCCGGGCATTCGAAGAACTTCGCCTCGAAGATGGCCCCTGCGGCTTCCATTTCGCGTATTGCATTGGTCTTGTGGTCCTTGGTTTTAGCCATGATCGCTCCTTGCGGTTTCGTTCGATGACTAGATTAGCAGATACCATGCGCTCGCTGCGTGCTTTGCCGAAAGCGATTTCTGCGCGCTATACTGAGATGCATGGATACTTCAATTGATTTCGACAACGCGCCCATTGGCGTGTTCGATTCCGGCTTCGGCGGGCTTACCGTCGCGCGAGAGATAGCGAAGGCGCTGCCCAACGAGTCTATCGTGTATGTGGGCGATTCCGCTCGCTGCCCCTATGGTCCGCGCGATTTGTCCGAAGTCGATGGCTTCGTGCAGCAAATCGGATCTTACCTGGTCAATCACGGCGTGAAGCTGATCGTCATCGCTTGCAATACCGCTACCGCGGCGGGTCTTGCCCATGCGCAGCGGACGTTTCCCGTCCCGGTCATCGGCGTGGTGGAGCCTGGCGCCCGCGCGGCTGCGCACGCAACGCGCAATCGACGAGTGGGTGTCATCGCGACGAAAGGCACCGTCGAATCTGGAGCTTACACCAACGCAATACGCAACATAGATGCCGGCATCACGGTGTTCTCCGTTGCCACGCCGAAGTTCGTTGAAATCGCCGAGCTGGGTATTCGCATGGCGGAAGGGCCCATCGAAAGCTACACCTCGCTTGCGTCGAAGGTGTATATCCGCCCGGAGTTTCAAGAGATAGCGAAGGATTACCTTGAGCCGCTTAGGCGCTGCGAGGTGGACACGCTCGTGCTGGGCTGCACGCATTTTCCGCTGTTGAAGTCGCTTATCGGTGGTGTGGTCGGGCGCAAGGTGAGCTTGATTTCGTCGGCGAAGGAAGCTGCGCGCGACGTACGGGAGATACTGGATCGGCATAATCAACATGCGGACCCGGCAAGCCCTGTGACCTATGAGTTCTATACGACCGGCAACGATGTGGAGGAGTTTCGCAGCTTCGGCCAGCGCGCTTTCTGCAAGCCGATGGATAGCGTGTCCCATGTGGACTTGCCGACGGTGTGGGCGATTTAAGGGGATGCGCGCGGCAGCCTTCCCGAAATCTTGATGTATGAGGCGCGCAGCTGAAATCGAAAGGTTCAAGTATATGAAAACAGTCATCATTGCTAGCAACAACGCGCACAAGGCGACCGAAATCGCCGAGGCACTGGATTTTCCCGGTTGGGAATTCAAAACGCTCAAGCAGGCGGGCATCTCGTCCGATCCGGCGGAAGACGCCGATACGTTTCTGGGTAACGCGCGCATAAAAGCCCAGGCCGCCCAGGCCGCTAGCGGCGGTATGGCCGTTCTCGCCGACGATTCTGGTTTGGAGGTGGATGCGCTCGACGGAGCCCCCGGTGTCTATTCCGCGCGCTTCGCCGGTGAGCCCACTGACGATGCGGCGAACAACGCTAAACTTCTTCGCGAACTTTCCGATACGCCTGACGAGCGGCGCACAGCGCGTTTCGTCTGCCAGCTTGTCTACCTTGACGAAACCGGTGCGGAAACCGACGCCCGCGGCACGGTGGAGGGCCGTATCGGCTACGAAGAGCGCGGCGAGCACGGCTTCGGCTACGACCCGTTGTTCCTGGCCGAGGCCTTCGATTTCAAGCGCACGTTAGCCGAGGCGCTGCCTGAGGAGAAGAACGCCGTTTCGCACCGCGGCAACGCATTGCGTGAACTTCGCGCGAAATTAGCTGGCGAATAAAGGCAAGTCTGGTATACTCAGCAAGCTGTTTGGATGTCGGGACGTGGCGCAGCCTGGTAGCGCGCCTGCTTTGGGAGCAGGATGTCGCAGGTTCGAATCCTGTCGTCCCGACCAGTGCGGGTGTGGTTCAATGGTAGAACTGTAGCCTTCCAAGCTACTAACGCGGGTTCGATTCCCGTCACCCGCTCCAGTGAATGCAAGGGCCAGGGCTAAGACGCTCTGGCCCTTTTCGTTTTCTGCGGGCTTTGGCTGTGGTGCCGCAGCGGATGAGTGACAGTTGCGTGACCGGCCTCTCGATAAGGAGTGTTCCATCAAAACAGAAAGGTCACCAGCATAAGCCGATGACCTGGGGAAACATGGTGCGCCCAGTAGGACTCGAACCTACAACCGCCGGATTAGAAGTCCGGTGCTCTATCCATTGAGCCATGGGCGCGATTTGCGAACAGCTCGGTATTATACCGCATGCGCCCGACAGCGCGTCGCGGCAACCCGCGGCTTATTAGCATTCGGTAAATCTTTCAAGATTTTCCGCGCCCATCAGGCGTTGTTGCTATTATGGAGCCCTGCAATAGATGAATCCGAAAGGAACTTAGGCATGCCCGTCGATATCAGTGGACGCGATTTTCTGAAACTGCTCGATTTCTCTACCGAAGAGATCAAATATCTGCTCGACCTTTCCCGAGACTTCAAGGAGAAGAAGCACACCGGTGTTGAGCACCGTTACCTGCAGGGGAAGAACGTTGCGCTGCTGTTCCAGAAAACCTCAACTCGTACGCGCTGCGCGTTCGAGGTGGGGGCTATGGACTTGGGCATGGGCGTGACTTATCTTGACCCCAGTTGCTCGCAGATGGGCAGTAAGGAATCCATCGAGGACACCGCGCGCGTGCTCTCGCGCTTCTATGACGGCATCGAGTTCCGCGGCTTTGCGCATTCCGACGTTGAGCGCTTGGCCGAGGCTTCATGCGTTCCCGTGTGGAACGGCCTCACCGCTGAATGGCATCCGACGCAGATGCTCGCCGACGCTCTCACCATGCAGGAGGCGTTCGGCGCCGACCTGTCGGGTCGTACGCTCGTGTTCATGGGCGATGCGAAGAATAACGTCGCACGTTCGCTCATGGTTGTCTGCGTGAAGTTGGGAATGAATTTCGTTGCCTGCGGTCCGGCCGACTGCATGCCCGGGCAGGACGTTCTTTCCGCTTGCGAGCCCATCGCAGCTGAAAACGGCTGCTCCATCACGCTGACGCAGGACGCGACTGCCGCCTGCACGGGTGCCGATGTCATTTACACCGATGTATGGGTTTCCATGGGCGAGCCTGACGAGGTGTGGGCCAGCCGCATCGCTGAGCTGACCCCGTACCGTGTCACGTCCGAGCTGATGTCGCTCGCGAAGCCGGAGGCCATCTTCCTGCATTGCCTGCCCGCATTTCACGATACCAACACCGCCATCGGCGCTCAGAAGGCGCAGCAGTTCGGCATCACCGAGATGGAAGTGACCGACGAGGTGTTCGAGTCTGAACAGTCGCGCGTGTTCGACGAGGCGGAAAATCGCATGCACACCATCAAGGCCATCATGTACGCCACGCTGAAATAGCTGTTTGGCCGTTGGGGTTGATGCTTCGCCGTGCTTCGCTTGATGCGGCGCGGCGTGGTATTAGCGGGTGGCCGCCAACTTATGCGGTGCCGTGAAGCCCGGCCCGGCGCGCGCTTTCCGGTTTCTGTGAACGATGTAGTGCCGGCGTGCTCGGCCAGCTTGTGCCTTGCGACGTGGTAGAATCGCAAGGCTATATAGTTATTCATGTGACCAGATTTCGAGGAAGTTGTACCTATGCAGATTCGCGAAGAACTTGAGAATCTTATCGTCGCGTCCATCAAGGCCGCTTGCGCCGATGGCTCGCTCGAGCTTGACCAGCTGCCCGAGCCGGGCCTTGAGCGTCCGCGCGACCTTGCCAACGGCGATTGGGCGAGCACCGTCGCCATGCGCTCGGCGAAGCTCGCGCATAAGAATCCTCGTGAGATTGCTCAGGTCATCGTCGACCATCTACCCGAGAACACCCTGGTCGATTCGGTGGAAATCGCAGGTCCTGGCTTCATCAACATCAAATTGACCCCCGCCGCGTTCCAGTCCGTCGCCGCGCGCGTTCGCACCGAGCGTTTCGATTTCGGCCGCGGCACGCTGCCCGAGGGCGAGCCGAAGAACGTCAATTTGGAATACGTGTCCGCGAACCCGACCGGTCCCATGCATGTGGGCCATGGCCGCTGGGCCACGCTCGGCGACGCCATCGCACGCGTCATGCGCCATGCGGGCTACACCGTGTCCGAGGAGTACTACATCAACGACCACGGCGTGCAGATGGATGTGTTCGGCAATTCCGTTTCGGTGCGTTACCTGCAGCTTTTGGGTCACGATGTGGAAATGCCCGAGAAATGCTACGGCGGCGCATATGTGAAGGACATCGCTCAGGGCATCATCGATCGCGATGGCAACAAGTGGGAAAACGTCTCCGATGAAGAGCGTCTTGCCGCCTTCCGAGAGCTTGCGTACAAGGAAATGCTCGGCCTGGTGAAGCAGACGCTCGCGAACTTCGGCACCACGTTCGACACGTGGTTTTCCGAGCGCAGCCTGTATGAGGTGGGCGCTGACGGCGAATCTGCCGTTTCGCGTTCGCTCAAGGTTATGCGCGATAAGGGTTACCTGTACGAGAAGGAGGGCGCGACCTGGTTCCGCTCGACCGATTTCGGCGACGATAAAGACCGCGTGTTGCTGAAGGAGAACGGCGAGTACACCTACTTCATGTCCGACGTCGCGTATCACTACGACAAGATGCAGCGCGGCTTCGATCACCTGATCGACTTGTGGGGCGCAGACCATCACGGCTACATCAAGCGCTGCGAGGCCATGCTTACGGCATGGGGATATCCGGATGCGCTCGAGGTGGTGCTCGGGCAGCTGGTGAACCTGTTCCGCGACGGCGAAGCCGTTCGCATGTCTAAGCGCACGGGCGAGATGGTTACGTTCTCCGAGCTCATCGATGAGGTGGGCGTCGATGCGACCCGTTTCATGATGCTGTCGCGCTCATCAGACCAGCCAATCGACTTCGACATCGAGATGGCGAAGAAAAAGGACTCCTCGAACCCGGTGTATTACGTGCAGTATGCGCACGCGCGCATCTGCTCCATCTTGCGCAAGGCTGCAGGCGAGGCGGGGGAGGCCCTTTCGGCGGACGAGCTGGCTGGCAAGGTCGTGCCCGCGGGCGTCGACCTGTCTCCGCTTACGCACGAGTCTGAAATCGCCCTCATGCGCAAGATGGACGACTTCGGCGAGCTTATCGCGCTTGCCGCCCGCGATCGCGCGCCGTTCCGCCTGACGCACTATGCGCAGGAGCTGGCCGGCTTGTTCCATCAGTTCTATACGAATTGCCATATTATCGGCGAGGAAGCTGCAGTGCGCGACGCCCGCTTGGCCTTGGCCGATGCCACGCGCACGGTGCTGGCGCTGACGCTCAGCCTTATCGGCGTGAGCACGCCCGAGCGCATGTAGCCGCTTCAGGAGAGCGCCCGCTATTAGCTCCGCTCAGATTCAATTGCCTACAAAAACGCCCCGAACGCATATAACGTTCGGGGCGTTTCGGTTGCGGCGGTTATGCGGTCGGGGCGTGCGACGGCATCCGACCGCACATTCGATTCGGCTTATACCTTGTCCTCCAAGTCCATCTCCATAAGGTGCACGTTCTCACGCAAGCGCTTGGCTGCGGCGCGGGAAAGCTCGCCGTCGTCGTAACGCGTTTGAATCTGTTCGAGCTCTATCTGCAAGCCGCGACGTTCGACATCCTGCGTGTTGTCCTGCGTTCGCGCGATGGAAGTGATGGAGGGCGTCTGGTTGCGCAGGGTTCGCAGCAGACGCTGATACTCGATGATCAGGCGCGAGATGTCCTCTGCGTTGGCGACCGAATCGCCGGCGAGCTCTTCCTGCAGCTTCTTCACCACGTTCTCGTACGACTTGATCTGCAGCGCGCGCATTGCTTGGGCGCGCTCGGAAAGCTCGGCCCCTGGTACCTTGTGGATGATCTCATGGATGCTGCGGCGGCCGACCGCGCGCAGGCGGGTCAGCCTGTCACGAAGGTTGGCACGCACCGAATGATGGTGCTTGATCAGGTCTTCCATTCGGGCTAGACGCGTGAGGTACTGAAAGCCCACGTAGCGGTCGACGGCCGCAGTGGCCAACAGGCCGGCGACGTATTCGCGTTCCCAATCGAGTGTTTTCAGGCGCAGCTTCATGTCCGCCTCGTCGTCGATGCCGTTGTTCTCCTTGATGCGCGAGATGCGGTCGTTGTACTGGCCGACGACGATCTGCGTTGCCAGGCGGTTTTCAGGCGTCTGCCTGCCCGAAAGCTCCTCGATGACGGTTCGCAGAATCTCAAGGTTCGCCTCAACGTCGCGCTGGCGCTGCTCGGCGTTGCCTCGTTCCTTCGCCGGGGCCAATATGGGCACGACGAACGTGGCAAGCAATAGCGTGATGACGATGACGCCGCAAGCCAAAAACATGATGAGCTGGCGTTGCCCGATGCTTGCCGGCAAGGTGAGGATGACGGCTAGGGTGACCGTGCCCTTCGCGCCGCCGAAGGTCATGATGGCGGCCGAGCGCAGGTCGTGCTTGAACGTCTTGCCCGGCAGCGGTATCTGCGCCGTCTGCTTGGCGATCTTGCGGTTGCGCCTGTCCTCCAGCTTGTGATGAATGCGCTCCTGCGCAAGCACCCATATGAAGCGCACGGCGATGAGGATGAAACTGATGGCGAATACGTAGAGCATCAGGTCGGTGTTGGGGATGTTTAAGTTGTTCCAGGTCACCTGCATGGCTCGCGGCAGCTGCGTGCCCAAGAGCACGAAGACGATGCCGTTTAGGGTGAACGATATGACGCGCCAAACGCTAGTGGAAACGATATTCAGGCGCGACACGGAGGGGCCGGCGGTGCGCGGCGATATGACGTTGATGAGACCCGCCGCAACGACGGCCAGGATGCCGCTACCGTGCAGCTGGTCGGCGATGAGGAACACGATGAACGGGGTGAATACCTCGAACAGAACATGGAAGGTCGTGTTCTCAAGTCCCCAGGAACGCACGAGGCGCACGATTAGATTGCCGATGTAGCCCAAGATGAGGCCTATGACGATACCGCCGACGAATTCCATCAGGAACTCGCTGATGGCTGCGCCGGGGGAGAACGACCCGGTGACGGCCGCGGCGACGGCGAACTGGAATGCCACGATGCCCGATGCGTCGTTGATGAGCGATTCGCCTTTGAGCTGGGCTTTGCAGCGCTCGGATATATCGGCATCCTTTGATGCGGCGGCGACGGCGACCGGGTCGGTCGGGCCGAGCGCGGCTCCGAGCGCGAAGGCCGCCGCGAGTGGGATGGTGGGGATCATCGCGTTCACGAAGAAGCCGACGCCGGCGATGATGGCGAGCACGAGTCCGATGGCGAGTGCGAGGATGGACCGGCGATTGCGCCAAAGGGCCACTTTGTCGGCCTCTTTCGCCTCATGGAACAACAGCGGCGCAATGAACAGCACGAGGAACAGGTCGTTCTGCTCGAACAGAATGTCGATCTGCCCGCCGGCGAACATGGCGATGATAAGTCCCAGGCCGATTTGGATGAGCGGCGAGGAAACTTTCGGAACCAGCTGGTCAACCACCGACGAGATCAGCACGGCGCAAATCATTAATAAGATGAGGAGCAATGTCTCCACTGGGCAACTCCTTGCATATATAGAGGGATCCCCTCGATTCTACTTTGCCCGCATCCGCCTCTGTGCGTTCGGCGGGCAAACTCTCGCGCATCTGCATAAAGCCTACGGTAGGGCGCGGCTACGTTCACGAATGCTTCACCGTCCTAGAATTTCCACAAATTGGGTCTTGCGCGCCGTGCAAAATCTCGTATACTATTGCTTCGCGCCTTGGTGGGTGTGGCCTAGTTGGTTAGGGCGCCAGATTGTGGCTCTGGAGGTCGAGGGTTCGAATCCCTTCACCCACCCCAGCGCGCAGTAGTTTGAAAAAGCGTTTGTTTACTTGGACCGTTAGCTTAGTTGGTAGAGCAGGGGACTCTTAATCCCAAGGTCCGGGG
>CAVBPP010000116.1:0-21623 GCA_963597295.1 Paratractidigestivibacter sp.
CCCGCGACCAGGCCGCTCATCGTGCCCTTGGCGGAAAGCGCCGATCCGTCATAAACCTTGGTAGCGCCGGATGTCGTCACGGTTAGCGGCGCGGCGGTCACCTTGATCGCATCGCTCACGCGCTTGATGTTCAAGTTCGCTGTCACATCGTTTCCGGCAGCGTTGCGAATGACCAGCGTATCCACAGAGCACGCCACGTCCGCGGCATCCGTCACGTCGGTCGCACTCGCGCTCGAAGCGGCGGCCGACACCGTATAGCCCTCGGGCAGGCCGGACACCTCAACCTTGGCCGTATGTTCCGTGCCGTCGTAGACGAACGTGCCACCGGTGGCCGTCGCCACAATCTGATCGGAGCTATCCTTCACCGTCAGCGTGCCAAACGACTCGGTGATCTGGTAATTCTCCACCGAGCAACCGCTCGCGAACGTGTAGCTGACAACATTTTTCTTGGAATCGCCGGAATTCTTCACGGCGACCTTGCAACCTATGCCGCTTACCTGAGACGCGAACAGATCGTCAGAGCAAGTGAACTTATCCCAAGTCTGATCCTGCCCGTTGTACGTAAAGGTGTGCGATTCGGAAGTCAACGTCACGGGGCGCTTGGTGATCGAATAGCTCCTGGTCACCGTACCCGTGTAGTTACCTGCGCCCGTGATGGTAACGGTGATGGAACCCGCGTCGACAAAATCATCGGTGCTGTAACTGACCGCATAGTCGGCGCCCTGGCTGAGCGCGGCGCCGCCGGACTTCACCTCGGGCGCCCACTTGTGCCGTTCGCCGTCGTACACCGCATCGGCCGGAGCGCTCACGGTCGTACCGCTGGTCGACGTTGGGACGATGCTCTTGGCGGCAACGGAAAGCGTACCAGGAGCAAGATCAATGTCGAAGTTGGCGGCGCTGCAGCCATCTTTCCAGCTGTAAGAGATAGCATTCGAAACTGCACCGTCGGATACATTCGTGACCGAGCCGGTGGCCTTCAAGTCGCTAACCTGGCTTTGGAACAGCGATGCTGCACCAGTGGCGGTCACGGTCGCGTCGCCCTGAGCGGATCCGTTGTACGTGAACGTGCGCGAAGCCGACTCCAGCTTCACCTTGGCAGGCGCAATTTCAAAGGAAAGCTCAGCGGTGCCGCTATAGGGGGCCGAAGCCGTCACGACCGCCGTTGCGACGCCAGCGTTGGTGTTGTTGCGATACTCGACGGTATACGACCCACCAGGAAGGTCCGCGCTGGTAACGGCCGGCTCGTGCGCAGTACCGTCATACGTCAACGCCGCGGAATCAATGGAGAACAGCGAAGCATCAATCTCACCCGTAGCGCAAACCTTAACCGGAATGTCCTTGACAACGTTGAAGTTGTCGGTGTCGTCAGGGGTGTAGGTGGCAAGGTATTCATGTTCGCCGGTAGTCACGAAGGTAGATGCATCATCCTGCCAGGTAAAACCACTCGGAAGCGTCAAGTCGCCCAGCGTTTTGCCAGCAAGCGTATTGATTGCGGCGGGTGCCTCGTACGAAGGGTCGCCCTTAACAATATTGAATTCATAACTCTGCGATTGCCCACCATAGGCCTTCAAACCAGTAACGGTAACGCTAGCGGTCCCAACCTGCGTATTATGGGAGTAAGTTGCCTTATAGTCCTCGCCCTCAACATACGTAGAAGAGGAAACGCGGTTCTTAATGGGTGAGCCAGTATAGCCAGCATCGCTGGTATCAACCTTGAACTGTAGGAAATTCAGTTTAGCCTGGGAATAATAAGTGGCTGCAGTTTTAGTGGGGATGGAATCATAACTATAAACCGCACCGTCTTGGTTAACCCACTTGCCGTTGTTGTTGTTCTTAGACTGGCTAGGGAAAACGGTTAAGTTGGTCGAATTCACGCAATCATTGCTAAAGCCAGAACCTACACGAATTTCTGCCAGAGAGTTACAGCTATCAATACCCACCTCCGTCGAGCATTCCCAGCCATCTATATAAGAATATCCGGATTTTGACACAAAAGAGGAGATATCTAATATTTCTAGAGCGCTGCACTGACTAAACATGCACGAAGCACCTCTATACTCAGATAAGCTACTTGTATCAAATGAAGATAAATCCAACTCCTTCAAAGATTTGCATCCGCAAAACATGACTTGCATATTGACAACTTTCGCCGTGTTAAACCCCTTGAAGTTCATCGACGAAATCGATGCGCATTCGTAGAACATGTACGACATGTTCGTCACGCTCGCTGTATCGAAGGAGCTCAAATCCAGCGACTTTAGCTTAGTACAGTTAGCAAACATGTACGACATGTTTGTTACGCTCCATACGTACGGACCAAACGATGCCAAGTCTATCGAGTTCAACCCACAACCATCGAACATGTGCGACATGGTCGTGACCTTCGATACGTTGAAGTCCCCAAAGTCAATGGAAGCAAGTTTCGAACATCCCATAAACATATATGACATGTCCGTCACACGCGAAACGTCAAAGCTCGCCACATCAAGGCTAGTCAATGACGTGCAGTCGTAAAACATGTAAGACATAGCCGTAGCGCTTGATGTATCAAGCCTAGATAAATTGACCGACTCGAGCGCCGTGCAGCCATAGAACATATAAGCCATCGAAGTCGCGCTCGAAGTATCCAGCCCGGTGAAATCGACGGAAGTCAGGTTGCTCATCCCATAAAACATGCCCAGCAGAGTCGGCGCATGAACGGTTCCTTCGAAGCTGACGCTCACAACGTCGGCGCGCGAGGAATACCAAGGCGAACCCGTCTCAGACGTCCACGAAGCAAGCGTGCCCTCGGTTGCGTCACCGGCGGGGCGGATCGTTAGGCAGCCGTCGTCGTCGATGCGCCACTCACAGGTGCCGCACGTAGACCAACTAGTAGCCGAAGCGGTCGCAATAGACGCCTCCTGAGCGGATGCGGCAGCATCGGACTCCTGCGCCAGTGCCTGAACAGGAAACCCCATCCCAACAGCCAAAACAAAAGAAAGGAGCAGCTTTAGAACGCTACCCCCCCCGAGCGATTCTTCTCTGCATAATTTCACCTTTCCCTAACGGTCAACGATGGCCTGATTTTACAGCGTTTCTTAAGGTTATCGAGACATTCGTCATGAGCGAACGGAAGTTAGTATTGAACGCGGCAGATTCCCACCTAAAAGGCGAAATCGATGCCGAGAGCGGCGCTTCGCGCCCAACCCAGCGTCGCGCTTCGCGCTCTCTAAAACGGTGCGAGCTCTCGCTCGCACCCACGAAAATCTTGCAGACAGGGGATCGCCCTCCGTCAGATTTCGTAGATTCGAGCGAAAGCTCGCACACTTACAGGCAGGTTGCGCCAGCAACCGTCAGGCTTTCAATCGCAAGTCGGCCCGCCCAGCCAACATGCGACACTTCGCAACCAACACACGGCAGCAAGCAACACCCACCAACCCCGAGTGCTACAGCAAGCCAGCCGTATAGATCGGCAAGTAAGTCACCTTGCCAACCGCCTCAACGTTGCCAATGTGCAACACGACGGCACGCTTCAGATGGAAATTCTCAACATCCATCAAGTGGTCGAGCGCCGCATGGGCGTGGCTGTTCTTGCCCGATTTCACCTCTATGGGCAGCACCTCGGGCGCGCCCTCTACGTCGACCAGGAAATCAACCTCGCCTACCTTCGCCTTATTGAAGTAATACAGATCCCTGCGCCCCGCCGCGCGCAGCTCCTGGGCAACCGCATTCTCGAAGGCTTGGCCGAAGTTCACCGCGTCGCGCATGGCCACGATCGCCTCAACGTCGGCGGCCGAAAAGGTGGAGAACAGAAGGCCGCAATCGCTCATATAGAACTTGAAATAGCTGTCATCGCGCGACATTCCCAGGGGGAAAGCAGCTTCGCTTACGCGCTTCACCGGTATGGCGACCCCGGCATTAACCAGCCAGTCAAAGTCGGATTGCATGTCCTCGAAGCGTCGGCGCTTGTCGATGCCCGACACGATAAAGCGGCGGTTTTCCTTGTTCAGCTGGGCAGGGATAGCGTTGAAGATGGTCTTAATGCGCTGCGCGTGCACCGGATCGGCCACGTAGCGCGTGATGTCCGCGCGGTAGGCATCCAAGATTCCCCTCTGCCGCGCACGCATGGCCTGCGTGTCCCTTTGGGCGACGAAAACCTGAACCGCCTCGGGCATGCCGCCGACCAATACGTAACGATGATACGCCTGCATCATGCGATCGTGGATGAAATCGGGAATGGCGGCACTTGCAGCAAAGCGCTCGCGCACGATATCCCAAAGCGTCGGGTCGATGCCGTACGCCCACGAGAACTCCTCGAAGTCCATGGGGAACATCTCGACGACGTCAAGGGTGCCGGCGGGCAGGCTGCGGTAATCGAACGCCTCAACGCCGAGCAGCGATCCGGAATAGATAACGTCGAAACGATCGTCGGTGGCCAGGTAGCGCATCCAAGAAACCGCATCGCCGCAGCGCTGGACCTCGTCGAAGAACAGCAGGGTCTTCCCCTGCGCAAGGGGGCTTGAGGCCAAAGCGGTGATGCGAACGATAAGGTCATCAAGGTTTTCCGCCTGGCCGATGACCTCGGCGGCGGCGGGCTGCTCGACGAAGTCGATCTTGATGACGTTTTCGTAATGAAGGCTGGCGAAATGCTCGATGATGCTGGTCTTGCCGACCTGGCGAGCCCCTGTCACAAGCAGCCCCTGACGAGTTTTCGTCCGCATCCACGATTCGATCTTGGCGGTCATTTTGCGCTTCAGCATGCAATGCTCCTAACTTTTCAAGCAGCATAGCATCTACCTGGGGATTCTGCAAAATTCGGATTCGCAAACGCCGATTTTCCGCAAAATTCCGTTTTCAGAAGGCCAATTTTCTGCAAAATTCAGGTTAGGCATCCACAGGAAGACAAAGGGACACACCTAATGTCTTATCAACGACCACAAATGGCGTTGCGCATCATGACCTTTCAAATGGCGCAGCACTTGCCAGCAGCCACGAATCGCCTTTTTATGCAGGTGAATGACAACAAAAATTCGTGGGTTCGAGCGAAAGCTCGAACATCAATAGGCAGGTTGCGCCAGCAACCGTCGGTCTTCCGCTTCGCCCGCAGTCATTGGGGTTAACTGGCCGCAGATGGCATATGAGGCTGGCTCGCCAGCAAAAGAACGCCGATGCTGGATTGCTTCGACGGGGCGCTGGCGTCGTGGTCGATCGGCACGAGCCCCAACGCCGACCTGGCCAACAGTAGTTTGAGAGTTAAGTTTCTGGGGGAAATCACGTAAATCCCTGATTGTCGGTACCGCGATAGCTTACCATTCATTCTATTCCCGGCTTCTGTTCGAAATTGTTGCCGGGTCGCGTTATGTGAGGGCACTTTCGAGCTGCGATTTAGGCTCAAGTGCGTAATTCACTTTAGGGGTTCGCTCATGATTGGTAATAGGCTGCTGCCAAAAGGCCGCGGCGATTGGCTTGTCTCGTTTATGGTTGCAATAACGAGTGTCTCAATCGCCTTCTTTGCTGTTTCTTTCTATCGCACGGCTGCGAATTTCGCCCTACTTGGCGACGATGTCATGCCAAATCTCGGCGTGAGGTCCTTTGTCGCCATTGCCCTATTGTCCATCGCGCTGTTTGCGCTGTTTAGGGGCTTGCAGCTGAGCACGTTAAGCAAACTCTGCCGCTTTGCATATCGTCACCGTGTTGCAATTGGCATCTGTCTTGTTGCATTCTGCACTGCCTTTGAAATCAGCGGATCATCAATAGCCACCATCGGCAATTATGTTGGAGGATGCGACACCGAGGGGGTTCTCTTCGGCATTCCGCGAGCTGTTCGCAGTGACGAATGGACGGTGATGACCCCTTTTGCCTTCTCACAGGAATACACGGGCTACTCGTCAATCAGCGATCTTCTTCGCGGTGGTTCTACCGACGTCACCATGGTCTACGCGCAGCCTTGTTGGGCGTTTCCTACACTGTTTCGCCCGTTTCTCTGGGGCTACCTCCTGCTAGGAAGCACGCGGGGGCTCGCGTTCTTCTGGTCTGCCCGCCTTGCGGCGCTGTTCCTTGTCTCTGAGGCTTTTGCTCGCCTAATGTTTGGCGAGGATCGCAAGGTGTCCGTTGCATTTGCTCTGATGGTCACCTTTAGCGGCACCGTCCAATGGTGGTTTGCCGTTAACGGCGCGGCCGAGCTATTTATATTCGGCGAGCTGCTTGTTATCTCCTTTTCTAGGATGCTGTATAGCGACCGCTCAAATCGCTTGGCGAGATTCGGTCTTACGCTCGCTATCGCATGGCTTTGCGTCGCGTTTATCCTGGTTATATATCCCGCTTGGCAGGTAGGTCTCTTCTGGGTGTTCTTTGCCATCGGCGTTTCCCTTTGTATTCGATACCTGCGCGAAGGTCATGCGGTCCGTGATCTGGTGATTCAAATTCGTCCGCTGCTATTTGCGCTTCTGCTTACCGGCATGGCTGTGGCAGCTTGTTTCGTTCCCGTGCTTGACGTGATAAAGACGGTGAGTGCAACAGAGTATCCGGGGTCGAGGAAGTCTCTTGGCGGGGACCTTGCTCTAGCAAATCTGTTCAATTGGGGATCCGGCCTTGCCGAGCCACTTGCGGCCAGCCTCTGCAGTCCCAACGCTTGCGAGAAAGCTACGTTCTTTTCTCCAGCCCCTCTTGGGGCAATCTTGGCGTTTTGGTTGATTGCGCATTCGGTCCGCAAGAAATCAAAGGCTGATCCAGTTCTCCTACCCCTTGCAATCGTTGAGCTTGTCTTCCTAATTTATTGTTTTGTTGGTCTGCCGGACATTTTGTCGACGGTGACGCTTCTAAGCCACAGCACGTCTGGCCGAGTCTTGCAGATGATGGGCTATGTCGACCTGATTCTTTTGTTTAGGCTGGCAACAAACGGCGTTGACAGCATATCCGATGGTAAAGCCCGTACCACAGGGCTGATGATCTCGCTTTTCGCTGTAGCCGCTCTCTCCGTCGCCGGCGCGGTGAGTGGTGGCAATATAAGACTTGCCCTCGTGGTTCTTAACGCTGTTGGTATGTTTTGCCTGCTCGTCTCTTTGATTTTGATTCGCGGCAAAGTTCCCGGGGCGAATATGGCCTTGTTGGTCGTGTCCGTTCTGGTGGCTCTTTCCGGCGCTGCGGTAAATCCTGTCCAACACGGTGCTGGCGCGCTCACTGATAGTGATACCGCGTCTGCGGTTCGCGAGCATAGCGACAGCGATGACCTTTGGATTGCAGAAGGGTCGGTGCTTGGAGACCTGTGCATAGCCAATGGTGCGTCGTGCATTAACTCCGTAAACACCTATCCACGCCTTGACATGTGGAGCACCCTTGATCCTAATGGGATCTACAAGAGCGTCTACAACAGGTACGCGTATATCGTCGTTGCTCCAACGACAAAAGCAACAACCTTTGAGTTGAATTCTGCGGATTTCTTTACTGTTGAGCTCAATCTGGATGATGCCCGCAAGATAGGCATTACTAAATGGCTTATTTCAATAGATTTAGCAGAGTACGACACGGAAAGCACTCGGGCAGTCAAAGTTGCAGATGCTGGCCCCTATTCGATTTGGGAACTTGAAGACGTCCGGTATTGAGCTTAGTTTGCATTTGGGTATCAGTGTCGCGCTTCGCGCTCCCTAACGCAAAGAAGGCCGAGCGCGGGGCTCGGCCTTCTTGTTGGTGGTGTTGCGCTTTAGCTGGCTACACTTAACGCGCTAGCAGCGCTTGGTGCGGCGGTACGCCACGGCCGCCACTGCGATGGCGCCCAGGGCCAAAGCCGTAATCGGGACGAAAGGCGTTTGGTCGGAAGTCTTTGCCAATGCGCTCTTCTTAGCGGTTACGCCTTCCTCACGCACCGTTTCCTTCTTCTCAACCAGCTCAGTTTGCTTGTAGTCAACCAGGTTGAGCGTGGAGCCGGTTGCGTAGGCGTTCATCACGTCGTTGGACGAGGCGCCGCTGACGATGGCAACCTTGCCATACTCGTCTACCTTGAAGGTGACATCGGCAGCGGTCTGGTAGCCCTCGGGAGCCTGCTTTTCGTACAGCACGTACGTCTTGCCAATTTCCAGGCTGTTTACAACATGACCGGTGGTATCGGTTTCCCAAGCATCAACATCATTGCCCGCCGCATCGCGCACGGCAAGCTTGGCGCCGCTCAAGGGCGTGCCGTCGGAAGAAACCTTGCCAAACGTGATGGAAAGCAGCGAGTCGGTTACATCCGCGGCAACCAGGGGCGCCGCCGCAGTGCCGGCAGCTGGCTTGCTTACCGTGCCGTCGGCATATACCAACTGGTACTCACCATCGCTGACCTGCTGAATGGTGAACGTCTGGGTCTTGTTCTCCGAAACGGCATAACCGGCAGGAGCAGAAATCTCGCGGAAGAAGAACTCGGAACCTTCGGAAACAGCGCCGGCATCGATGTTGGTAAAGGTCATTACGCCTTCGCTGTTGCTGGTTGCAGACATTACCCGAACCACGCCTTCGGGTGCGCTTTCGTCAACCTTGTACAGGCCGTATACGGCGCCGGCAAGGCATTCGCCCGTGTCGGCGCTGGTCTTGGTAAGGCTGATGTTCAGCGGCTTCACCGTGTTGGTAATGGCGGGATGGTCAGTGGAAGCATACTTCGTTGCCTGAGTGCCGGCGGCGGCATCGGCAGCGCTGGCATACTTCAGGTAGTAGCTGTCCTTTTCAACCAAAGCGCCGTCAGCACCCTCGTCGATAACAACGACGAACTTAACTACCTCGGTGGAGTACTCAACGGTGCTGTCCTTAACCTGGCTGGGGTCCTCGCGCACGGTATAGCTGTAGGTGCCCTTTGCGGTGAAAGCAAGGCAACAAGGCTCCATGCCATCAGGCGTTTGCGGGTTGGCGGAGTCGAAGTCAACCATACCGCTCGCGTCGTTGGAAGCTGAGGACTTGACTTCACCAGTCGCGTCATCAATGAGCTGGAAGCTGAACTCGCCAGCCTTCAGAGCGCGCCCGTCGAGTACCTTCACCACCTTCGGGTCTACATAACAGACCTTTTCGGCTTCAGGAACAGGAGCCGCGGCAGCCTGCATGGAGTAGCCGCTCAGGCTGAATTCGCCTTCAACAGCCTCATGCGTGTTGGTCATGGTGAAGGCATAAGAACCATCTTTGTTGTCTACGCCCTGGTAAGTCACGGTGTAGCCGTTCGGCACCTCGGTTTCGCGGACGGTGTATTTGATTTCCTTGCCCTCGCTCTTGGCGGTCAGGTCTTCCCAAGAAGCGCTCCAATTGTTGCCATCGTTCAGCTCGGCGGTCTTGCCTTCAACGGCAGTAAGGGTGCCATCGGCAGCAACAGTGTAAAGCTGTGCGGTTACCGAAGAGGTGCGCAGCAAGTCCCTGTTGTCGCTGTCGTTCCAAACCTTCTTAACGTCCACCTTCACCTTCTCGGTTTCGTGGGTGTTGGTGAGCTTGAACGCCCAGGTGCCGTCCGCGGTCTGCTCGGTGGCAACGCTGGAAGTGTAGCCTTCCACCTCGGCCTCGCTGATGGAATAGGCATAGGTGCCGTCGATGCCGTTCACGGGCAGGTCGTCTGCGGTGGCGGTCCAGCCATTGTCTGCGCTGAGCGTAAGGGTCTTCACGGTCTTGGCCTCGCCGTTGCCGGCAGACTGCAGAACGTCAACGCTCACGCTGGCGGGGCGGATGCCGTCCTGGTTGTTCGAGTCGGACCATTCCTTGGTCACCTTGACGGAGGTGGTGTTCTTCTTGTTGGTGATGGTGTAGCTCCAAGACTTGTTGCCGTCAGCATCGACCGTAGGGGTCATTTCGTCAGAGTAGCTGGCGGTATAGCCGTCCGGCACGTCCTCTTCCACCTTGTAGGTGTATTCCTTGCCGTCGGCGTCATTCAACGGAATCTGATCAACGGTAGCGGACCAATTGTTGCCCTTACTCAGCTGGATGCTCTCGCCATACTGCTCGAAGTCGGTGCCGTTGGTGGAACGCATCACCCTCACGGTCACAGCAGCGTGCTCGCCGGGCTCTTCGTTGCCGGCGGCGTCCTTCCAAGCCTTGGAAACGGAGAGCTTGCCCACCGCAACATGGCGGTTGGTGACGGTCCAGCCGTCATCGGACTTGGAAACAGTGGCGTTGTAGTCGGCGGTCTTAGAAACCTCTTCTACCTTGTACTCATACGTAGCACCGTCAGTATCCTTCTTGGGCAGACTGGAGCCCCAATCGTAAGACCAGCTGTTGGCATTGCTGAGTTCAACCTCATCACCGTACTTGGTCCAGTCGCCGCCGTTCTTGCTCTGATAAAGCTGAACCTTCACGGCATCGTGATCGACCCTGGTTTCAGTGCTGCCATACGCGTTGAGCCACTGCTTGGTCACCTTTGCGCTAGTGGTGACAGGCTGCAGCGTACCGCGGAAAGGACGAGCATGAGACTCGGAGTGAACGGTAACGTTGTTGCCAATATAGGTGCCAGCGGAGCTGCCATAAAGATCGATGTTCGCATTGGGCGCAAGGATACTTGCAAGAACGCTGTCGCAGGTCTTGATGTTCATCTGGCTCGTGGAATTCATGATATTGAACAGAACATAGCCAACCGTGCTGTCGGCCTCGCCCGCACCAGCGGAAGAGCCAGACTCGGTGCGAACCTTCACCCTGGTAAGCGCAAGGTCGTCAACATCCATATTCACGTTGATAACGATGGAGCGAGTAAGGTTCGGATCCTTTTCGTCGCCATTAATATGAAGCCCGTCGATAAACAAATCGGAAATACTGCTCAGCGTCGATGCGTTCAACGTAACGAAAGCACAACCGCTATCGGCTGTATAGGTAATGGTGGCCTGACCGCCGTTAATGGCAACCGAGGCGCCGCGCTCAGAATCGCTGAAGCCCGAAAGATAATTCGACTTTTCGATTGCCGAAGATTTCACCGCATCAAGATCGATGAACGGAGCCGAGCTGGTGTCCCCATCCTGAACTACGTTATAAGGCGAGTTCATCTTGCTGCCATTGATGGCAAGAGCGTTGCCGTTGTCCTCGGTAGTGACAGTGTTGCTGCTGCCAAGAACGAGCAAGCCGTTTTGGTTCTTATCGTTGTTATTGCCGCCGGCCTGATAATCCTGAATATAGCTCAGAACATTATTTCCGTACCGGTCGGAATAGGAAGACGGAAGGCCAAAGGTATCACACTGCGTAAGGTTCTTCGCAAGCACGTTGCCGTACACGTCAGCCTGAAGGCTTGCATTGTTGAAGGCAGTGATGTGGAAGTTGCCCGCTACGCCCAGCCACTTTTCGGCATTGGTGTCGTGATAGGCAGAATAGGCCGAATCGCTGCTGAAAGCATCCTTAGTAGAGTTCTTCGAATAGTTGAACTGCCCATATTTACCCGGCTCAACGCTGTCGTTGGCGGAAGCGAGGGCGATGCCTTCCTGGTTGGAAGCGGGCTCGGCGCTGTTGTTAGAGCCCGAAGCTGCAGTGCTTACCTGGTTGCTGGACGAAGCAGCGTCGGCGGCGTTGGCGCTCGATGCATCGGAGGCCCCAGATGCAGCCTTGCCCGCAGCGTCAACCCCATCGTCGGAAGCAACAGCCTTGCCGTTACCTTCGGAATCAACGCTTTCGGCATTTGCCTGCGCAGCGGAAGCGGCATCGGATGCCGCGCTGGCGTACGAAACCTTCGTTACAGGAGAAAGGCCCAGCACCAAGATGACCGATATGAGCACGGCAAACACCTTGGAGGCAAGGGTGCGTGCACCAGCTGCGCTGGAGTTGTTCATATGCAAGTTCCTCATTTCCTATGCTCCCTTCACGTCGTTGGAGCCGTTTGCCTTGCGGCGAGCGAAGACAACTGCAATGGCGGCGACAATCGCAAAAAGGGCAGCCACGCCCGCGGCGATCAGGCCGAAGTTGGGCTGGCCGGATTCGCCCTCAGCAGAAGCAGAAAGCGGGGTTTCGTCGTCGGAGAGTCGCTCGCTGTAGGCGGTATCGCCACTGGGCGCGGTCACATCGGTTTGCGTGTTGGCCGAAGTGCCATCGGCGCCTTGGGTGGTGGTGGCTACCGAAGTGTAAGGCGTGGCGGCAACAAGGCCGCCCGTGGTGCCGCCGTCGGCATCGGCGCCGCTGGCAGAAACCGTGCCGTCGGATGCGATGGTGTAGTAGCGAACGCCACCGTCAACAACCTCGGTGCGAACCACCGTGGTATCGCCCTGGGCCATGGCGCCAGGTTGCGCGTAATACACCGTGTAGGTGCGGTACGGCGCGTAGAAGCGGTGCGTAATTGCCGCGTCCTGGCCGTTCAAACGCTGATATTCAGCGCCTTCGTAAGTTACAGATGCGGGCGAAGCGATGGAAAGCGCCTCGCCGTTGGGTTGGCAGGTAAGGGTTTCGCCGCCAATTTGGTTGCCGCTCACAGCATCGACGTAGCGAACGTTCACGCTGTAAGCCTGGGGCGTAACCACATCGGAAGCAACATAATAAACAGTGTCGCTGAGCATACGGCCTGCCTGCAGATCGGCCCAGGTGTAAGTCAGCGAGCTATCGGAACCGAAGCGTGTATAAGTAACGCCGTCCTGCTCGATGGTTTCAGGCAGGGCAATGGCTGCATCCTGCGTGCTGGAAACCTTCGCGGTTTGCTGAGTGGCAACCGAAACATTGGTGTTGCCAGCGTTGCCAGCGCTTACCAGCGCGAAGTTAACGGTGTAGGTAAGTTCATTGATCTCGGGCTGATACTCAAGCGTGTATACCTGCGCACCCCTATTCGAAAGGCTTAGCGTCTTGGCCTGCTCGGCAGTGTATTTATTGCCCAAACTATCTTCTGCGCCAACAAGCGTATAGCGCATCACCGAGCCATCGTTGGCCTGGGAAAATGCGGTTGCCGGAGCGTACTTGTAACCGCCGGCGGCAACATTGACCTTATCGGTCATAAGTGCGGTGCCGTTTTCGGAAACGTAGTTGATCGTTACGTCTAGAGTGGTCTTATCAGCCTCGGCCTGAGCGATGCAATATACGCGCTGCACCGGATTTTCGGCAGTAAGCGTAATGGTGGAAGTCGCAGCCTTGGGCGTGTAAACCTTGCCATTCACCGTGAAGTTTTCAGGCAGGGCAACATCCTGTTGAGCATATTTGTTGAGCACAATGCTTTCGCTCTTAAGCTCGTTGCCCTGTTCGTCCACGTAAACAACCGAGCCAGAAACAGCCTCGGAAGAATCTACCTTCTGGTAGGAAACGTACAGCACGCCGTCCTTTAAAGTGGGCGTAACCTTGTTGCCTACAACCTGGTTCTTCAGCACATAAGTGCTGTCACCGCGAACGATTTGGGTAGGCGCCTGAATAGCAAGCGTGGCCTCGGAAGCCTGGGCGGTGCGAATGCCAATCATGCTGTCCTCAACGCTCATGGTTTCGCCATCTACCTGCATGCACACGGCGTACACGTTGGCGGAAAGAAGAGCGCTGGCGCCCTGGCGCTCGGTGGACTTTTCGCTGTAGAAGCTCAACGTAAGGGAGCCGCTGCAGGCAGCAACATAAGAAGCCTTCTTGTTCAGTTGAACAACGCCGAAGGTATCGGTGGCGTTGTCGTATTTATACTCCAAGTCATGGGCCGCGCTATCATTCACGGTCACATCGGCATACAGCGTATTGCCGCCCAGGCCGGAAACCGTGGCGCACTCAAAGGCATCGCCGCCAATTTGGAAAGTATCGATTCCGCGCACAGCCAATGAGCCCTGCTCGCTAGTTGCATCGCCTTCGGCGGCATACGCCTGAGCAGAAACCTGCGCGCCAAGCACGCCCGCGCAAAGCAAGAAAGCCAACGCAAACGCAGCAAGCCTGCGGGCAACGCCAAAAGCATTTGCTCGTTTACTCGTGTACATAAGCTCTACCTTGTCCTTTCCCTTTCGAGCCACGCCCCAGCCGGCTCGAACAACCAGTTGGCAAAAGGCTTTGCCAACGTTTCAAAACCTGCCGTCCAACACCTCAAAACGACCAGCAGTAAAAATATTTCTTTAAATACCTTTTTAAACCATTAAAATGTTTTACTTTCCACTGTCCAACGAAAGTTCTATATAAAAAGCTATATAAATAGACTTTCAGAAACCCTTTTGAAGCAGCCAAAATTTATAGGCGCCGTTTTGGACCGAAAACAAGCGGTTCATACAATTGCTACATCTTTCCCGCCACATCTCCTGCACACAAATAGAAGCACCGAAGCCCCCTTCCCCACCCCGCGCGCCCTCGGTTTCGAAATCCTTACGGAAATGTGAACTTCCTTGGCTGAATCCGTGGTTGGCCTGCCCTATTGCTCACAATGGTTGCCATGCGCCATCGGCGCCGCATCTGCAACCATCAAGCAAGAGGGGAAGATGAAAAAGATCAAACTTCCGAGCACGAGCGATTTGGTGCTCGCCGCGGCGAGCGCTACGGGCAAGGTGAGCAAGGCGGGCAAACTGAGCCAGACCCGCTCGGCATCGCGCGGCGAATCGGATTCCGCCGCAGCCGCAGCCACAGCCGCGACGCGGGCTGCGGACTCGGATTCAACAAAGGGGCCGACCACGGCAGCTGACACCAGTTCGCGGGCCTATCGCCGCGAGACCGCGGCTTCCGCCGACAGCCCGCAAACCGACAACCGCGGCGGCGTGGCAAGCGCCCCCGCGACCTCGCCAAACCCCGCAAGCCGCCTACAGCGCATCGGCATTCCACGAGCGCTGTTGTATTACCGCTACGGCCCGCTTTGGACCACATTCCTCACCGAACTGGGCTGCGAAGTGGTGCTGAGCCGCCCCACCGATCGCGGAACCGTCGAGCGCGGCGGGCAGCTTTCCAACGACGAATGCTGCCTTGCGTCGAAGATATATATGGGGCACGTCGACGAGCTGGTCGGCCGCTGCGACGCGGTGTTCGTCCCCTGCCTTGACAACGTGGGTCTCTTCCGTGACTTCTGCACGAAATTCCAGGCGCTGCCCGACTTGGTGCGCAATACCTTCTACGAACAGAACTTGCAGGTTGTATCGTGCCTGGTCAACAAGCGCTTCGAAAAGCGCGGGCTTCGCGACGGCATGCTGGAGCTGGGCGAGAACTTAGGCGCCACCCCGCGCGAAGCGAAACGGGCCTGGCGCGCCGCAATCCATGCGCAAGACGCCGCCGAGCGCGATGCCGTCGCAGCTCAGCAGCGCGTTCTGGCCGCCCGTCCCGGCGACGGCATCACCATCCTGCTAGCTGCACACCCCTACCTGGCCCACGACCCGTATATGGGCGGCGCCATCGCGGACATGGCCGCCAACCTGGGCGTCACGCTGCTGCACACCGACCGCTTCGACCGCAAAACGGCGCTGAAGCGCTCCGCCGATTTCTCGGACACGCTGCCCTGGGTGGTCAATCGAGAAATCGTCGGCGCCATCATGGCACTGCACGACAAAGTTGACGGAATCCTCCTGGTCAGCGCCTTCCCCTGCGGCCCCGACTCCATGACCGACGATGCCATCATCCGCTGCATCCAGGGCAAGCCGATCCTGAACCTAACGGTCGACGCGCAAACCGGCACCGCCGGTCTTGAGACCCGCATCGAGAGCTTCGTCGACATTTTGCGCTACCAGAAGAAGGGAGGGTACGTTCATGAATAAGCTTTCAAACGAAAAAGGCCAGATGGCGAACGAGACTGGCGAATCCATGGCCAGCAAAGTTGCCGCTAAGCAAGCACCCGAAACCGCCGATCCCTGTGCCGAAAGCGGCAGGTCTTCTGCCATCGCCGGCTCCGCCACGACAAGCAACAGCCCCTCCCCCACCGCCAACACGGCAGGCTCGTCTGCAACCGCGGCCAAGGTTTCCGCTTCCCCCGCCCCCAAGCGCACCGCGGGACCGCTTTCGACCGTCGAAC
The DNA here is from genome assembly GCA_963597295.1 of Paratractidigestivibacter sp. Classification (GTDB taxonomy): domain Bacteria; phylum Actinomycetota; class Coriobacteriia; order Coriobacteriales; family Eggerthellaceae; genus Senegalimassilia. The sequence continues at coordinate 15,821 of CAVBPP010000116.1, forward strand.
GCAAACTCTCTGAGGGCGCTCGCGGCGTACGCGTTTCGGTCGGCAACGCAACCCGACCCTTCAAGCTGCGCCCTAACGCCACCGGCAAGGGCAAAACCAAGCGCAAGCGCTCCAAACGCGACCGCCATGCCCGCACGCGCGTGGCATTCTTCCGATACAGCTACTACGACATCGCCTTCAAGTTCTTCGTCGAACAGGTGCTCGATGCGGAATTCGTCGCGCTGCCGCCCGCCACAAAACGCACCGTTGAACTGGGCAGCAAGCATTCCAGCGACTTCGTTTGCGCGCCGTTCAAGCACATCCTGGGCGACTATATAGAAGCCCTTGAGCTGGGTGCCGATGTGCTGGTGCAGTTCGCGGGCCCCTGCCGCCTCGGTTATTACGGCGAACTTCAGGAATCCATACTGCGCGACCTGGGTTACGAATTCGACATGATCAATTTCGCCCAGCTTTCCGGCCAGCCCGTGAAGGAATACGTCGAAATTTGCAAACGCAAGGTCAACCCCGACGTCAGCGTGCCGCGCGGCGTGGTGAACATGCTGGCCACGTTCAAGCTGCTGCAATTCCTTGACGAGGCGAACGACTTCTACCTGGCCAACGCCGCGTTTTCCGTAGAACCCGGCGCCTTCGCCCGCGCGCGCGAGGCCTACTATGCCGACATGCGCGCCGTCACCTGCGAAAAGGAAATCGTCGCCGCCCAGCGCGCCGGGATGGACCGCTACCGAGCCATTCCCCTGAACAAGCCCGCTAATCCCGTCCGCGTAGGGCTCGTCGGCGAATATTTCACCGCCGCCGACGCGCACAGCAACCTGGGCGTCGAGGAAAAGCTGATCAACATGGGCGTCGAAGTGCACCGCATGCTGAACATGACCAATCGCAACCTGCGATACAACGAGAAGAACCTGCGCGCGAGCATTTCCGACTACGTCACCTACGACATGGGGCCAACTTCCTCGATGACCCTTGCCGCCGCACTCAAGTACGCGCAAGAGGGCTTTGACGGCTGCATCCACCTGAAATCGTCTGGCTGCACGCCGGAAATCGACTGCATGCCCGTGTTGCAGCACATCAGCCGCGACACCGGCATACCCGTCCTGTACCTCAGCTACGACTCGCAAACCAGCGACACCGGCCTGGACACGCGCCTGGAAGCGTTCTACGACATGCTGGCCATGAAGAAAGAGAAGAACCGATGACTGATAACATCATGAATAAGGAAAACGCAGGTCAAGAGCGTATTGGTTGCGAAATAGCAACTGGCGGTACGGCTGTTTCAAACGATCAAAAGACCGTTAGCGCCGGCCTTTTGCACCGCGCGGAAGCCTCCGGCTCCCCTTCCGCCGAATCGACTTCTGCTCCCAACGGCTGCATCGACCCTGCGGGCAATGCCTCCTCGACCCAATACGCACGCCCCTCCACCGCCATCGGTTCTAAAGGCCCTCGCGAAAGCGCATACCTAGGAATCGATATCGGTTCCATCTCGACGAAGGGCGTCATCATCGATGGCAAGCGAAACATCATCGCTCGCTCGTATCAGTGGACCGAAGGCAACCCCACCGACGCCGCGCGCCGCGTAATCGCCGAGCTAGGCACGCAAATCGACCATGCAAAGGTGGCCGTCCGAGGCATCGGCACCACCGGCAGTGCCCGTCGCCTGGTCGGAGCCATGTGCGGAGCAACCGTCGTGAAGAACGAAATCACCGCACACGCCGTCGGCACCACCTACCTGCACCCCGACGTGCGCACGATTTTGGAAATCGGCGGCCAGGATTCGAAAATCATCTGCGTCGAAGGCGGCATCGCAATCGACTACGCCATGAACACGCTGTGCGCGGCTGGCACCGGCGCCTTCCTTTCCAGCCAAGCGCATCGCCTGGGCGTTGAGGTTGAGCAGTTCGGCGAAATTGCGCTGACTTCAAAGAAGCCAGCGAATATTGCTGCGCGCTGCACCGTTTTCGCCGAAAGCGACCTGGTGCACAAGATTCAGGTCGGCTATCCACGCGAGGACATCATCGCGGGCCTGTGCCGATCGGTGGCGGTGAACTACCTGAACAACGTCGGCAAGGGAAAGAACATCGTTGCGCCAGTCGTCTTCCAGGGCGGCGTCAGCAAGAACATCGGTGTTGTGAAATCCTTCGAACAGGAACTCGGAATGCCGGTAATAGTTGACCCAGACGGTCATCTTATGGGAGCATTCGGTGTTGCGCTTTTGGCTGCAGAAGAGCCATCAAATGGTTTCAATATGCGCGAAAACGCCAATGCAGGCGGCGCTATGTCATCCGGAGAGCTCGACTTCAACGCTCTCGCAGATTTCGAATTCATTACCCGAGAAGTCGAATGCAACCGCTGCGCCAACCACTGCGAAATCATCTGCGTCTACCAAGACGGCAAGCTAATAGACAGCTGGGGCAACCGCTGCGAAAAAGGAGAGATCAAGCCGAAAGCATAGCAACCCATCAGCGCCACCGAGCTTTAACACCAGCAATAGGGGAAACGATTATTTCGTCTCCCCTATTTTTTTCTGTCTATCAATATGATCATTCATTCGGATGGCCAACGCCCTTTGTAACTATCCAGCATCGAAAGAATTTCGCAGGGTCGAGCGAAAGCACGCCATCAAATTCCTCTTCCTGAATTTGCTCTGCGCCATACTACAAACAGCAATCTCCATTACCTCTCCCCTATTGCCACCAGTACGCTCTCAAACCTCACGTCCAACCACAATCCTCAAATTCCATTCCCCCTAGATTCCGTAAGATCGAGCGAAAGCTCGACCTATTAATCTAAAGCGCAATGCGCGCAACTGAATTCCTCAGTGTGCAGCAACTGCACAGTTTAATTTCCTACAACCAACCATTCTGCTAAACCTAATTTCGTAGGGTCGAGCGAGAGCTCGACCAAAAATCGAATAGCACGAAATGCGTCACGATATTCTTCAATCCAATCGACAATGACAAGGAACAATTGGCATGCGTAATTGCGCATTGGTCCCATACCCGTTCGTCTGCATAACACAACGCATCAACTCACTACCAAACCTTAAGTCTTTATGCATTTCTAGGCTTCTGCTCTCAATCGGATACAGGATTTAGACATCAACTAGCGATAATTCAGTTTTTCGTTCTTCAGTTGCCTTGATTAAAAATCGATACAATTTGATTTACCGATAGCGTAATGGAGGAAAGTCCCTCTTCTAATGATTTTGATTGTTTGAGTGATTGCGCTTCGCGCAAACTATCAACGTGTGAGCTTTCGCTCACACCCACGAATCGTTTGTTACGTTCACTTTGCATATGAATTTAACTTCTACGAGCTGACCCAACATCCTTTTACCTACTGTGCAGAAACTGCACAGTAGGGATATTAAAGACCATTACTAGCGATCTGAATCGAGTTAGACAGTTCCGCTTCGCGGACCGATTGTCGTGCAGGCCCTTATACGCTCTCTCGAAATTTTCTTCTTTAATGTCAATCTCTTGATTGAGATACACAGCACGATTCTTTCTATATTTCAGTTCGGTCTCTTCAAAAGACCTACTGTGCAATCACTGCACAGTAGGGAAGAGGAGAGAGGACAACACGCTTACAAGATTGCTATAGTGATGCGCCTGCCAAAATTGATCACTGTACAAGCTCTCGCTCGCGCCGAGAGTTAGTCGAAACTATTTATCATAAGTGCTACCAAAACCCTGTGATTCAAATCGCCAAGATACGAACAGAGAGCACCAACGATTCCTGCCAAGAATACAGCTCAATCTATCAAGAGTCATCTTCTGCCAACGACCTAGTACCTGCAACATCTCGCATACGCTCTTCAATCTTGTGATTCGAATTCAGCTCAACATTCGACGCGTATATCTAATGTCCTATGGTTCAAGAAACAATAGTCCTATCTGATGGCAAAAGGGTACTGTGCAGCGACTGCACAGTAGGGGAGTAAGGCGGGCTCGATTTGACCATATGCGAACCAAACGGAACAGACCTCTAGATAACGGCTAGCAGCACATTGGTATAAGAGCACACGTCCATCACCTTCGTCGCCTCGACTCGTGGCGCCCTCTCGGGTATCCACATAAGCCAACGAAGCACGATCGTCCAACTGAACCAGTCAGCCTCCGACCTCCAACAGGACCGTAGGGGATCGTCGTCATACGCATCACCATCAAGCAACGTAACAGCTTCAGCCCCTCCCCAACTCATGCCCGTTCGTTCCCCCAATACACAAGCCCACCAGTAAAGCGAAAATCGTCTTACTGACTCCGCTGATCGCCCCAGCCTCTGACCTCCATCGCCCCTCGGCCTAAGCCCGCCCTCCCTCTAAGACCCAAGCGGGGGGAGCTATCTCCGCCTCTTTCCCCACCCAACCCAATTGCAACAAATATTGTGTATTCAGGCACATTTCTTGTTATATACGGCCGATTTACCCTTGATTCCATGCTAAAATATGCACTGTGCAGTTGCTGCACACCACCTAAATCATAACGTACAAGTGTTCGTGTTATACCGGAAGGAGCCTCATGGCTGGCAGGAGTAAATCCCGCGGCGGCGAAAAGCAGCAGCAATCCCTTTCGCTCGGCCGTGAAACCGTCGAAGAGCTGGAGAAAGAAGCAGAACGCCGCGGCCTGAACAAGTCGCAGCTGGCCGATCTGCTGCTCAATGGCTCGCTTACGCAGGCGGTCGACAAACCCACCATCATCTCGATCATGAGCTACAAGGGCGGCGTGGCAAAGACCACCACCAGCACGTGCCTGGCCGTGTGCCTGTCCGAGCTCGACTATAAGGTGCTGGTCATCGACATGGACGGCCAGGGCAACGTCAGCCAGAGCCTGGGCGTGTACGACCCGCGTTCCGAAGAAAAGTGCATCGCCGACGTCCTGTATCAGGCAACGCCCAGCTCGCCGCGCCTGTCGCTGCACGAGGTCATGCAGGAAACCAAATACAGCAACGTCTACTGCGTCCCCTCGAACTTCCGCTTCGCAGACGCTGACACGCGGCTGAAGGCCGAAATCGCAGGCGGCGTGGACATGCGCCTGCTGTACGCCATCGAGGACCTTATCGAGGACACGGCGAAGGCCGAGGAACCAAAGTTCGACTACATCATCATCGACTGCGGCCCGCGCCTGGACATGACCACTACCAACGCTATCGTCGCACTTGAGGCGGGCAACAACGCCTCCCACATCATCATCCCGATCAAGGTCGACGGCTTCGCCATCGCGGGCCTGTCGCAAACCATCGACACCATCAATCGCACCGCGAAGGAGCGTCGCCGCCTGCCGCAGCATTGGAAGATTTTGCAGACGATGATCGAGCGCAACACCTCCGCCTACAAGTACGGCTGCCAAATGCTGAAGGAAGCCATTCCCAACGCCGAGTACTTCAGCACGAAAATCGAGAAATCGACCGTGGTTCCCGAAGCCAGCCTGGCCATGGAACCCCTGATCACGTACGACCCCAACAGCAAACCGGCGCAGTCTTACAAACTGCTCGCGCAAGAAATCGAGAACATGAATGGCTAGGAAAAAACTGCAAGCGGCGCTCCAGAGTGGTGGGGGAGCGGTCGCCAATGTGATCCCGCGACACGAGAAGCTCACCGACGAGCAGATGCGCATCGCTGCCTTCGAGGCCAGGGACAACCAGGAAGCGTCCATCACCGACAAGATGGCCAACGACAACCGCCGCAACACGCTGCTGGCCGAAATGGGCTTCGATTGGTTCGACATCCAGGACATTCAGCCCAACCCCAACAACAGCTACACCATCACCGACGAAGACGTGAAGAACCTTGCCGGCCTTATCTATA
>CAVBPP010000117.1:0-19429 GCA_963597295.1 Paratractidigestivibacter sp.
CCTGAGGGATTATCGCCGTCCGAGGGGGTGTTGCCACCCGAGCTTCCGCCGCTTTGCCCGCGTTCAGGGCGCGTGATGCTGATGTATTTATACTCGTCGGCAGAGCTGGTGACCGAAGCCATTACCTTGCCGAATACGGCATCGGATTTCCAAATAGAGCCGAACACCGAACCTTCGCAAGCCGAAGACTCCAACACGCTTGCACAGGAGCTGCCGCCGCGACCAGCCAAAAACACGGTGGAAACGGAATCGGAATGCTCATGCAGGTAGTTCGCGATCAGTTTTGCGTCATCGGTGCTTAACGCCGTGAGCAGCAGCCCCTTTTCATGACCTGTGAAAAGAACCGAGGCCGCCGCATCCGCGGGCTGCGCCGAATCGACCACGGCAACCGCCGTCGCGGTCGCCTTGCCGCGAGCGATGAGGTCATCTGCGAGCGCAATGGAGAATGAGCCGGCGGTATCGGATGCGCCCTGCAAGCGGCTGAGCTGAACGCCGCTGCCAAGCTTCGTCTCAAGCGCGCTATAGTCCGCCGCGGGCAGCGCGGCTTCAGAGCCCATCACCACAACGCTCTTGAAATTCGCCAGGCATTCAGCGGTTTCATCGGAGATAGAGCCGTCGTCGTTGGTGAAGAACACGGGCGCCGTCATCGCATATGCCCAGTTGGCTGCGGCGGCGTAATACTGTTCGTAAAGCGAGGGCATAAGCACAGCGACGTTACCCCAGGGATACGCCGTCTTGGATGCCCCAAACGAATTCCGCAAGCGCTCGAATGCCTTATAGCATTTGACGGCATAGGTGGACGATTCCATAGCGCCGGTGTCGGTCGTACGACTGAAGACCGTCGAATTTTCCTCGTTTGTCGGCTGCCCATCGTTGCGGCTGCTCGGATTGACCTTGAATCCGTAGCTTTCCGACTCCGAATCCGCCACGTTGACCGCGCCGCCGACAAGCCCCGCGTAGCCCGATGCCACAAGCGCGCCGGCCGCATCGCAAGAGCCAACCGTCACCGAATACGGGCGATCCGCAAAGGAAAGCGATTCAGTCTGCGAATACACATAACGCGCCTTCTCGGCCGTGCCAGCTGGGGTGTCGGCAAAGCCGGAAACCACCGAGCCGGAGTTAACCTTCACGATGATCCATTCGCCAAGCGTGCCGGTATAGCCGCTTTCCGCTGTCGGTGTGATGGTGACGTAGTAAGCGCCGGCACCGTTGCTGATATCGGAGTCGACCAAAGTCTGGCTTTCCGAATCGTAGGTTTTGTAGCTGACAGTGTAGTCAGTCGCATCAAGCTGCGTTCCGTCAGCCGCGCAGACGACGAAGCCGTCAAGGAACGCGCCCAGACGATTGTCGTAGGTGTACTGCGGATCGGTTTCGCCCGAAAGCGCATCGATGCGGTAGTTCGAGTCGTTCTGATAGCGCTCGATATCGAACGCGCAATCTGCCTGCTTGGACTCGCTGAGGTTGCGATCGCACGCCAGATATAGCGCCGTTTGAGCATCTGCACTTAAACGACCTGCGGAAATGTCAGCACGTTTTACCAAATACGCCTTGCAGGAGTCGCTCAGCCCCGATCGACGCGACTGCGTGTCGGTAAGCCTCCATACCCAGTCCCCCTCGCCAAGCCCCGCGGCGGCCGCGGCCTCGGATGCGGAAGGGGCAACGCCGTCGGCGTCGGTCTGCGCGTACAGGTTGCGATCGGCCATCTGGTCGGCAAGCGCATCTGCGCTGGTCGCGATATCGGAAACGGACGTGCCCGCTTTGTATTCCACACGCGCGATGCGGGCAGAACCTTCGGTATCTGCAGCCGCCGCTTCGTCAGAGGTCGCGTAATAGTCAACCGCATAATACATGCTCGGAATGTTCTCAAGCACCTGATCGCCGGTGGAAGAGTCGGTCCAGATATCGACGATGGCGCCATTCTGCATAGACTGCGAGGGGTTGCCGAAGTAAGCCTGTTTGCCCTCGTAGATAATGGCCTCAAGACTATCGCAGCCGGCAAAGTTCGAATTCGTGCCAACCCAATAGGCAAAGGCGCCGTTGCAGTTGCCGGCCTCCAAGACGACGGATTTCAAACTGGAGCAATCCTTGAATACGCTATCGGCAAGCGCCGCACGGGCAACGGGGCCGTCTTGGTTATGCCAGTATGACATAAAGCCCGAGGTGAAAGCATCTCCCATGCCGAACTTCTGATTCGTGTCAGGGTTCAGTTCCTCGAAGGTACTGTACGCGCTGGCCTTACGGGTTGCGCTTTCAAGATTGGGCAGCTTAATGGACGCAAGCGATGCGCAACCCTCGAAGGCGCCGATGCCGATGGCGTAGGCCTTCATGCTCAGGGCGGTGCCGATCTTCATGCCCTCGGCGAAATTCACGCTGGTAAGCGACGTGCATTTGGAAAACGCATAGTTGCCGATACCGCCGCAAAAGCACGCGGAAGGCACCGTAGAGCCCTGAGGCCTTTGGGCGCCGGACAAGCTGCCCGTAAACGAGACCTCAAGCAGGGAATTCGCGCCATAAGCGGCATACGGCAGAACCGTGTGCACGGTCGCAGGGACATCAAGCGACGTCGCGCGGCAAGCCTGCGGAAAACGCAGCAATGCTTCGGGCAAGCCGGACGCGCCCTTGGCGTACAGCACACCGTCGACGCTGGCAAGCGCCGATGAACCGCTGTCCACTTCCACACTGGTCAAAGCGGGGCAATCGAACAAGCATGAACCATTTTGCTGGGAAATCGAAAAACCCTCAACGGTTCCGGGCAACGAGATAGCGGTAATGAACTTGTGCGAATCGAATGCGGAGAAGTTCACGGCGGATACGTCATAGGAAAGCCCGCTGTTTTCCGAAACGACCGTCGCAGGCACCGTAACCGCACCCGACAGGTCCAAGTCGACGCCGGTCAGCTCCACTTTGCCATTCTCGCCGGCGGCCACTTGCGTGATTTTGTAGGTAAGGCCGCCTATTGCAATGGTGTCGCCCTTTTGGTCCACATCGCCGTCGGCGAAGGCCGAGTTCACCAGCGCTTCAGCACCAGCAGGCACGTTGGTCGAGGTCAAAGCCGCTTTTTGCGACAAAGTGCCATTCAAAGCCAGCGCCGAGGATGCAATCAGCGCTAGACACACGAAGACCGCGACTGAAACTAGACGCGGCTTCGGCCCCCTATTCATATTCGTTTCATTTGTATAACGCACGTTTCCCCCTCGTTATACGTTCGCCTCGTCCCTACGAGGCCGATTTCACACTGCTAGAGCCCGATGATGCAGTTGAGCTGGCCGAACCTGCGGTCGAACTGGCCGCCGACGAGCTCGAATCACTCGCAGACGTAACGGTAATCGGGATATTATAGCTTGCGTTGTCCGGCATGGGGTAATACGTCACCTTCCCCGCCATCAGCAAGTTGGAAAGATACGCCTCACAAGAGCTTTCCCACAGCGAATCAGAAGCCTTCGACCTGATAACCTCCCACAGGCTTTCAGGGACATCGGCCTTGGTCAACGACGAGATCGAGCTCGACGAGGGGAAGGTGTAGGTGGTGTCGAAGTACAGGATTTCCGTGGCGCCGCCGCTCGACTCTATAGCGGTTGGGTAGCTGAGCTCGCCCTGCTTCAGGTCGTCGCAAATTTCGTAATAGTCTTCGTTGTCGGCGATCTCAACAGCCCAAGCGAACGAGCCGCCGGTCTGTGCAACGTTTTCCTCGTTGGAACGCTCACGCGCCATCTGCGAAAACGTCTCGGCCGAAAGGGTGCCCGCCTCTTTCATGGCGGTCAATTCGTCGTAAGCGGCCTTTGCGCGGGTCTGCGCGTCAGAACCAGTGAACACCATATGGTAGTAATGGTTCTGGCTGATGCCGCCCAAGTTGGACTGCGCATAGGAAAGCGTGTCGGAATCCGAAGCGCTCTGGCGCTCGACCTCGGCGTTGTACAGAGCCTGCTTTTCAAGACCGACCAGAATCTGATCGCGCAGGGTATCTTCAGACATGCCGTACTGCTCGATGGTCTGCTGCCAAATTTCGTCGCTGCCGAACGACATGCTTGATTTCATGGTGTTGTACTGAGCGTCAACCTCGTCGGAGGTCGGCTCGAGCCCCAGCTGCTTCGCACGCGCCTTCACCAACATGGCGGTTGCCTTCTCATCGATGATCTGCTTACGGAAGGTATTGGCGTTCAAACCTTGCGAGGCGAGAGCCGACGCAAAGGAGCTGTTGTCGGTCAGGCTATACGACGAGCGATACTGATTGATAGACGACGCAACCTCCGACTCAGTGATGTAGGTGTCTCCCACTTTGGCGGCAGCGTCAGAGGGCACAACGGCCAGGCGCCACAGCACAATGCCGGCAACGGCTACGATAGCCAATATGACGGACAGCACGACAAGCCCCTTTTCGCGTCCCGTCCAGAACGACAGTTTATTTTCGGCCATGAAAGAACCAACCCTCCAAAATACGGCGAACCGGCAGGTCAGACGCGAATCATGCACTTGCTTCAATAAATACGCGACAGGTACGCTGCCAGCTAGCGGAGCTGCGAATATGCGCGGCTCGGTTTATTCTCTTCATTGTACCATCACGAACGCATGCACGAGGATATTTGAAAACTATCTGAAAGGAATTAGGCGGGAGAGCAAAATAGCGTCGCGCTACGCGCTCGCTGTTGCGGTTCGAGCTAACGCTTCAAACCCACAAAAACTTGCAGCAGATCGCACCAAGGCAGCACAGTTTTAGCAAAAGCCCGGCCCGCATCAAAGAGACAGAAAGCAGCGCCGGCTTAGCAGCGCAAGCGCATGCCGAAAGCTATAACGTCCCGCCACCGCTGAATCGCCCCATCATCAAGGATTTCGTGAGGTTGAGCGAGAGCTCAACTCTCGCTAGAGAGCCCGAAGGGCGACACCGAATTGGCGCCGAGGGCGCAGCCGGCGGCCAGCGGCTTGCGCCAGGCGCCCTCCGCGCGCGAAGCGACGCCTTGGCCCCGGGAGACGAAAAAGGGGCGGGGCCTCCAGGCCCCGCCCCGCTGCGCGCCGACTGCCTTCGGCGCATCCGCTCGGCGGATGAGGGTTGCGCTCAGCTGCCTACTTGATGGGCAGGGCGTAGAAGCCGATGCCTCCCTCGCCCTCGAGCGTCCAGCCGCTGTTCTTCACCAGGCCGTCCGCCTCGGACTTGTCCATGGTGTAGTGGTGGGCTGACAGGCCGCCGTTGTACAGGCGGTAGACGGGGGCCGCGCCCTCGAACGCGCCCGACTCGTCTTCGGCCGAATAGAAGAGGGGCTTGCCGCCGTTATCGTAGACCCAGCCGTTCTCGGCAACCAGCTTTTCAGCCTCGGCCTTGTCGGTGGTGTAATGGTGGCTCATCTTGCCCAGTGCCCCCAAGCCGGCGTTATACAGGCGGTAGACGCCCTTGCCGTCAGCCGGGGAGGCCCAGGCCTCGCCCTCCTGCTTCCAGCCGTGAGCAACCAAGCCGGCGTACTCGTCAGCGTCAGTGGTGAACAGGTGCTCGCTGGTCGTCGGGTTGTACATGCGATAGACGGCGTCCTTGCCGATCACCGTCAGCTCGCCTGCCACGTACTCAACCTCGTAGCCATCGGTGACAATGCTGTCGCCGCGCACGACGATGCCGCCGGAGACGGTCACCTTGTAGGTGCCCACGGCCTCGCCGGCCTCGCGGGTGACGCTGGCGTAGCGGAACTCGTCGCCATCGGCCAGACCGTCGACCGCGAAGGTGAGCTCGGGGTCGGCGTCACCGGCATACTTAGCGAAGTTGCCGGCCGTCACGGTGAGCTTGGCCGTGGAGATGGCGAAGGTCTTGGTGACGGTGCCGGAGTAGTCGCCGATGCCGGTAACCGTGACGGTCGCGGTGCCGGGCTTGACGTTGTCGGCGTAGGCCACCTCGTAGTCGACGCCCTCGGTAAGCTCGACGCCCTCGGTGCCGTAAGCGGGGAAGGTGACCTTCACCGCGGGCTCGATGGCGGAACCGGCATACGGGAACGACTCGCTCTCAAGCACAACATAATCGTCGGAGAGGTAGTGCGGGGTCTCCCAGTACAGGGCCGGCGTGCCCTCGGGGTTGTACGTAAAGCAGCCGGAGCCGTTCACGTTGGCGACGAAGTCCTTGCCCGCCATGCGCTCCATCGTGTCCGCAACGATGCCGGACGCGTCGGACGGGTAGGCGGAGTTGGCGTAGTAGCTGCTGGCGATGTCAGCCGACGCGCCCTGGCCCACCAGGCCGCCGCAGTTCGCGGAGGAGGCGTTGACCGCACCGGTGCTATAGCTGTTCGCGATCTTGCTGCCGGTCTCCAACTTGCCGACGATGCCGCCGGTGAGGGAATCCTTCACCACGGTCACGTAAGTGACCTCGCCGGCGTTGTAGCAGGAATCAACGGTCGAGCCGGAAAGCAGCTGGCCCGCAATGCCGCCGATGCGCTGCGTGCCGGCGATGGTGCCGGTGTTCTTGCAGGCGACGATGGTGGTGGGTGTGGTGACGGTATCGCTCACGGCGTTGCCCTCGGCGCTGCCGACGATGCCGCCGATCTTGGAAACGTTGGAATCGTTGATGTTAGTGGCACTCGTGGACTCGGTGATGTCCATGGAGCTGCCGCACGCGATGACAGCGGAGCCAAGGGACTTGCCGACGATGCCGCCGGCCGGATGGCCCTGGGTGTACTTGCCAGCGGGCTTCATGGAACCGGAAACGGTGCAACCTTGAATGGTCGAATCGGTGGCCGTGCCGACGATGCCGCCGGTGGTCAGGCCAAGGCCGCAAATCTCGACGTCGGCGGTGACGTTCTCGATGAGCGAGCCGGTCGCCTGGCCGATCGCGCCGCCCTCAGGGCCGTTCTTCGTGTAGGTGGACGAAGCGCAGTTCAGCGTGCCCTTAACGGTGACGTTGGAAACGGTGCCATTGGTGAGCGTCGCCGCAACCAGACCGCCGCAGGAATACGGCAGATCGCTGAAGGACGCCTCCAGCGTGAAGTTTTGCAGCGTGCCGCCGTCGACCGCGGAGAACAGCGCGCCGGAATAGCTCGCGGGGTTCGTCACGTTGACGTTCTTCAGCACCGAGCCGTTGCCCTCGAACGTTCCGCGGAACGGCGTGCTCTTGGTGGCGTTCGTCTGCGCGCCGATGGGCTTCCAGGCCGAGGTGGCCGTGGAAAGCGCGAAGTCGTACGTGCCGGGCTCGAGCTCGACGGTGACGCCGAAGTAGTCGTTGCCGGCGTTCACGTCGTCGCGGAACGCGGCGAGCTCGGCCAAGCTAGAGATCTTAACGACCCTGTTCACGCAGGTGACGGTGGCCACCTCAGACGTAGCTGAAGCGGTCTTCACCCTATCGAACGTATTGGTCACCACGCAGTAGTAGCTTGCGGTGGCGGAGGTATCGGGCACGTAAGAGGCCTCGGTGGCGCCCTCGATGGCCTTATCGGCCTTCGCGTCGGGCGCGGAGTCGGACATCTTGTACCACTGGTAGCTCAGCTCACCCGCGCCGTCGCCGGAAACGCCTGCCTCAACGGCAAGCGCCTCGGCCTCGGCGCCCGTGTCAACGGTGGCCGATGCGGGTTGCGCGGAGATGACCGGGGTTGCGGCGGGCGTGGCGCCGGCGACGAACACCTCGGCGAAATCGGAGGTCACGCTCGTCTGACCGCTAGTCACTTTGCAGAAGTAGTACGTGGTGCCGGAGGCGGTGACGACCGGCTTGAAGCTAGCCGACGTGGCGCCGGTAAGCTCGGTCGCGCCCTCGGTGGAAGCTGTGGTGTTGGAGAACCACTGATACGTCAGGCCGCTCGCGGCCGAAGCCGAAACCTCAAGCGGCTTGACGTCGGCGGCGTTGAGCAGATAGACGCTAGAGGCCGCAGGCTGCTTGTCGATGATGGGCAAGCTGGCCAATTCAGCGGAAGCGCCGGTAAGCACGGGATAAGTCGAACCGGCCTTCCAAGGCGTGGTGGTCTGGGAGCCGTTGAGGCTGTCCACGGCGGCGGCGGCCGAAAGCTCGGCATCCGTCATCTTCGTGCAGGCGCCCTCGGACACGGTGCCGTCGAACACGCCGGAGCCGGTGCAGGAGCCGTCAAGGTAATAGCAGTTGCTCATGCTGAAGCTCGCGTTGGTCGAACGGCCGCAGATAGGTCCAACCTGATTGGCGAAATCGCCACCCGTAGCGCTGACCGACCCGGAGCTGTAGCAGTTCGAGATCTTGCCCGCAGCCAGGCAGCCGCCCACGATGCCACCGATGCCGGCCTGCTGATGCGCCAAGGGGCCGCTCAGCGAGCCGCGGTTCGAGCAGTTCGTGATGGTGACGGCATTCTGGGTGGAGCCAAGGATGCCGCCGATGCTCGTGGTGAATTTCGCCGAAGCATCAGCCGCAGCCCTGGAGTTCGAAATATTGCCCCAGTTGGTGCAAGAATCGATGCTCAGCGTCCTCCTGTCGTCCCTGCCGATGATGCCGCCAAGCGAACCGTCTCCCGAAATGTTCACCTTCGTGGAAACGTTATAAACCTTCGTGTTGCCCTTAGAGCAGCCGATAAGGCCGCCGGCGTACACGCTCTTGCCGGTGCACGAAACGGACCCGATAACGGTCAAGTCATGGATGGTCGCCGGATAGACATAGCCGAACAGACCGACGTAGTCGCTGTCCTTCGTCGAAGTGACGGACAAGCCGGAAATGGTGTGCCCGCAACCATCGAATTCGCCAGCGAAGTACTTGCTGGTGTTGCCGATGGGCTGCCATTCGGCGGTCGTCGGGTCGCTCGACAGGTCGATGTCGTTGGCGAGCTTAACCGTCACGCCGGAATAGCTCTTGCCGTCGGCGACGGTGTCGGAAATAGCCTTCAGCTCGGCAGGCGTTGAAACGGTGATTTCCTTTTCCCACGTCAGCTTGATGGGCTTGGTGGTGACCGACGCCGTCTTCACCTCGGACGTGGTATTGGTGTAGGTGTTGGTGATCACGCAATAGAAGTAATAATCGGCCGCATTCGCCAGCGTGTAAGTCGAATCCGTGCCCCTCTTGTAGTCGTTCGTGCCGGGCTCGGTCTGCGTAGTCGAGCGCATCTGGTACCACTGATAGGTCAGCGTGCCGGCGCCCTCGCCGGAAACCGATGCAGTCACGGAATAAACCGGGGCCTCGCCATACGGCAGAACAGCGCTTTCGGTCTGGGACTCAATGACCGGGGTCGCCGCATCGACGGAAGAATTGACGGAGCACTTGAACAGCGCCGAAGTGGAGCTCTGCGCGCCACCCTCGTACGTGTTGGTGGCCACGCAGTAGTAATACGTGTCGCCGGAAAGCTTGCAATCGGGCGTGTAACTAGCGGCCGTGGCGCCCTCGATGGCGGTGCCGCCCTCGGTGGAAGCCGCGGTGTTGGAATACCACTGATAGCTAATGGTGCCGCGATAGGCAGCCTTAACGCCCGCGCCGATTTCCGCCTTAACGGTGATAGGGCTGAAAGCCGTTCCGTAAGCGGTCTCGTACTCGGTGACTTCCTGATCGGCGAACTCAGGCGCAGCCTGCTGCTGGAAGCCGGAGGTCTGCCACGCCAGAATCGGGTAGCGCGCGCCATCCTTCCAAGCAGCGCCGGCAGCGCCGTTGAGCGTTGCCGTCAAGCTAGACAGCTCCTCGACGGACTTGGAGGCAGCCGCATAGGACTTATCCCAGCCGTTGCCGGACAGGTAGTAGCTGTTGGTGACGGAAGCCTGGTTGGTGCCGTCGTTGTAGCTGATGGCGTCAATGCCCTGCTGGTCAAGGCCAGAAGCGGACTTATTCCAGAAGGTCAGGCTGCCGACGTTGTAGCAATTTGAGATCTTCACGTTAGAGCCAAACCAAGACGAGCTGATGCTCATCTGGGTTTCGGCGCCGACAAGGCCGCTCGTGCCGGGCCAGTAATACGAAGCCGATTCCTTCTGAGATTCATCCGGATACGCGACGTCGGGCTGAATGGTGTTGATGGTGCCGGAGTTATAGCAGTTCTCGACGATCACATCGCCATAGGTCGCTTTATAGGTCGAATAGCTGAGGTTCTCCTCGGAAACGGCCTGGCCGATGATGCCCGCCGCGCTCTGGGCGGAAACGCTGCCGGAGTTGTAGCAGCCGCTGAACGTGGACGCACCCACCATAAGGCCGACGATGCCGCCATTGCCATTACTGGTCTGCGCATGCCAACCGGTCGAGGTAAGGGCATTCGAGATATCGCCCTCGTTGCCACAGTTCTTGAACGTGCAGTTCACTGCCTGGGACACGAAACCGGCGGCGTAAACATCCTTGAAATTCGTAGTGACCGAACAGCGTGAGACGACGTTCTCGAAGGTGCACTTCGTCGCCGAGTTGGCGAACGTCGCAGAACCCTGCACGGTGCCCTCGACAATGAGGTTCTTGACGGCGCAATCGGTCAGCGTGCCGAACATGGCGCCCGAAGCGTTGCTGGAAGAGTCGACGATATTCAGACCCTTCACGGTATGGCCCTGGCCGTCGATGGTGGCACCGGAAAGCGAAGCGCCGGTCTTCCACTTAGCGGTGGAGGTGTTGGACGACAGATCGATATCGTTGTCGATCTTGATGGTCAGGTCCTTGTACGAAAGCGGATTGTTCACGACGTCGAGCAGCTCGGTCGGCTCGGAGACATGCACGGTGCCGACCATGCTGATCTTGGCAAGGGCGCTCGTGGCGGTGGCCACAGCGATGCCGGAAGTCGTGGCGTCGGTGTAGATGGTGTTGGTGACGACGCAATAGTAGTACTTGTCGCCCACGAGCTTAGAAGACGGCAGGATGCTGATCACGCCGTCGGAGGGCACGGTGCCCTCGGCGCCGACGATGGCCTCGTCGGTGTCGGGGCTGGCAACCTCGTCATCGCTGGCGTACCACTTGTAGGTCAGAGTGCCGGTAGTGCCGTTTTCAACGGAAGCCTTCACGGTCAGGTAATCGACCGTGTCGTTAACATTGGTGTAGCTGGCGTCATTCATCGCAACGCTCTGGATAACGGGTGTGCCAGGCTGAGCGCTGGGCAGCTCAATCTGAACGTAGGCGGTATCGGACTTCGACGTGGTGACGATGGTCGAAACGCCATGCGCATACGTGTCCACCGTGTAGGTGAGCTCGCAGTAGTACTTGTACACGCCGGCCTCGCCGCGCGTGGAGGGCGTGTAGCTGGCGGAAGTGGCGCCTTCGATAGCCTCGAAGTCGCCGTCGCCGTAAGCCCGGTACCACTGGTAGCCGACGGCGGGAGTCTCGCTCAAGCCGTACTTAGCCATGAAATCAGTGGTGCCGGCAGCGGAAACGCCGACGGTCAGGCTGGACGCGACTTCGCCCTGCGTATACTGTTTCGGCATCTCGGGGTCGGTGCCTTCCGGCTGGGAAGAGACGACCGGGCCGTCGGCGGCGTCGAAATAGGCCACCTTCACGCGATTGGACGTGCCGGTGCCGCCGTTTTCAGCCTCGGTGTTGGTCGCGGTGCAATAGAAATACGCGTAGCCGGGCGTGGTCTTCAATATAGTGGTTTTGGTATTGAGGTTAAGCGTCGCAGAGGTCGCATTGGCAATGGCCGTGCCCTCTTCGTCGATGGCCGAGGCCATATACCACTGATAGGAAACGGCCTTCTCGCCGACGCAACCGTTCGCAGGCGAATAGGTAGCCTTGGTGGTCAGCGAGTCGGTGTACGTCGCATTGGTGTACCTGGAAATGTCGTAAGGCTGCGTGGTGAAGCCGAACTTATCCTTATAGGAGGTGGGGTCGGTGTCGCCGTAGCAGGTCTTGTAGTCGACTTCCTGGTTGGCCTTGCAAGCGTCCTCGCTGGTGTAGTAGATGTGCTTGAAGCCGTCCTGCGGCAGCCATTCCCAATAAGAACGCTTGGGATTCGGACCCAAATCGCTCGCCTTGTACTGAGCGCGACTGACGATGGTGTTGTCGCGAGCCGTGAAGTAGAACGTCGTGCCCGTCTTGTTATTCGAGCTGGCGTTGAAAAAGCCGAAGAGCGTGGGCATGTCCCACTTCGTGCCGGTGACGATCTTCTGAACAGCCGAGCTAGGCTTCTCGTTCGCGGTCGTGGAACCGTACTTGCCGAACGTATAGCAGGATGTATACGAATATGGATCGGCGTAGTAAAGGCCATAATTCTTCTGCTTCGTCACATTCGTGGTGTCCAGGCCGGACAGGTCGAACTCGGTGACGTTCTCCAGGCCGGCGAACATGTAGTACACGGACGGAACGGCGACGCCGTCCTCGACGACGACCTTGGTTATCTTGGAACGATAATCCTCGTCAACGCGCCAGGGCCAATAATTAGCGCTGGTACCCGTTTTGTCGTACCAGCTATAATCGGGGTCCTTATAAGCGATGCCGCCGTCGGCGTTGCTGTTGTTCCAATCGGTAATGTCGATTGCCTTGTGAGCGTCGGTGTCCTTATGCCAATCGGATACGGTCAGGCCGTACGTGTCGGCATCGGGCTCGTCGGTTCCCTTCTTGATGACGAGCGTCACATCGTCGGAGCCGTCCTTCTGGCATGCGAAGGCGTACACCTTCGACGCCACAACGGAGCCGGAGTCGCTGGCGGTGACGGCGCTCGCGCTCAGGCGAGACTCCATCATGCTCGCGATGGCGGTGTTGTCGGAGCCGCTTGTGCTTTCGTCCTGCGCGGCGAATGCCGTGCCGGCCAATGCCGCCGTCGAAAGCACGATGACGGCCAGCGCCGATATCAGCGCCGAAAGCGCGTGCGCACGAGCTCTGCGCCGCGGCTTGGCGGTTGAGCGCTTGGCGCTGACGGTGCTGGAAACGGGCTCCGATGTCACCTCCCCCCGAGATGCAAGCGGATGCTGCAATAGAGATCCCATAACGTTTCCTTCCTCTAGATCCCCTACTATTTGCCTTGAAGATTATTCTCGCCAAGGCATACAGGAAGATGATACTTGAGTACGTAGAGTTAGGCAAATACCCAGGTCAGTTACCACCCCCCCCCAAACGGGCAGTTTGACCTGGGATGATAAATCTGCTTTTCGGGTAATCTATAGGTAATTACCCTAAGAGATTCTTGGCGATATGCGTTTGCAACGAAAGGGGCTGCGTTGGAGGCATTTTGAGGCGGCTGGCAAGTACCCTACTTTGAGGTTTCGCCCTTGTCTTCAACCATGTAGTAGTTGCCGTCCTCGTCTACGAACACCTTGCCGTATTCGGACAGCCCGTATTCGGAAAGCTCGGGAGCGGAATCATTGGAGTCGATGTTCAAATCCTGCGTCTGGTCGGCCAACTTGACATCGGCGCGGATGTCGGCCATGTCCAGCTGCCAGGCGCTCACCAGGGCGAGCATCAAGCCCACGGCCATGACCAACATGGCGTCGGCCAGGTTGCCAAGCGAGCTCATCGGGTCGACGTCTTCGTCAGCTGCGCTCATCGACGACCGACGCGAAAGCCTATTTCTTCCCAGCACGGCCGGCCTCCTCTTCAAGCACCAGTTCCTCGAGGGATTCCAGCATGGTCATGTAGTTCTTGTACCAGCGCTTGCGGGCGGTGGAGACCAGCACCGCCAGCGCCGCGGCGATAAGGCCCGTAACGGTGGTGTCGAAGGCGATGAGCAGCGAATTGGAAAGCGTCTGCGTGTCGCCCTGGCCCAGCGCGATCAGGCCCGGGCCCAGCGGGATAAGAGTGCCCATCAGGCCGAACATGGGCGCCAGCTTGGAAAGGACGTTCGTCCAGGTGATGCGCAAGTCATAGCGGGCCTGCTCCTGCTCAAGCAGGCGAATGGCCAGCGCCTCGCGCTCGCGCTCGGTGAATTCGGGGTGCTCGGTCAGGTTCACCAGCACCTTCTTTTGGCTTTCCAGAAGGCCGCTGGCGTTGATGCGGGCGCGCATGTCGGCCGAGTCGGACGCGCCCTTCAGGTCGTCCATCAGCGCGGGCATGTTCACCTGCAAATGACGTCGCTCGACCAGCCATTCGACCAGCGCGATGCCGATGAACACCACCGACACGGCAAGCATCAGCAGCAACACGGCGATGACGGGCGTCTGCAGCACGCTCACAATGCTGCGCATCACGTCGCTCATTACCTGTGAATTCATTTGTTCGGTCTCCTTGTCTTTTCCTGTTCCATGCCCGGCGGCCCTTGCGGGACCGGCGGGCGTTTCCTTCCAAAATGCGGCGCTTTCGCGCCTCAGGTTAGCGCCACGCTTCGCGCTTTCCATTTGAGTGCGAGCTAACGCTTCGCACCTACGAAAGAACAACCAGAGCGTCGCCGGCGAAAAATCAACAAGCTCGCACCCACCGACGATCAGCTAGAGCCTCAACCCTCACGCAAACGGGGCCGATCGCACTTTCGACCTCGTGCGCGAACGAAGCGAGGCTGGACTCTTAGACAACCCTACGAAGCGCTGTTGGGGTTGTCGCCCTCTTCCTCTTCGTCATCGTCCTTCTTGCGGCCGCCCAGCGCGAAGCGGAAGCGTCCGTACTTAGTGCCGGCGCCCAGGGCCACCAGGCCCGCCAGCAGCAGGGCCCACGGAGCCGCGTTCGCGGCGGTCTCGCCCGCTGTCTCGGCGGCCTCCTCGGCGCCATCCATCACCTTGCGCAGCGACATGGATCGGTTCTGCATGGTGGCCACCTCATCGGTGGGCAGCGTCGTGTAGTTGGAAGGCGCCGCCGTGGCGGCGGGTGCCGCGGAATCGGCCGCGAGCGTCGTCTGCGTGGGCGTCACCGCGCCGGTGTTGCCGCCGGTCGAGCCCTCGTTCAGCGGACCGCGAGCCTCGCCGGAGGCGTTCGCGTTGTCGCCCTTACCGTCCTTGTCGCTCGATTCGCCCGACTGGTCGCCGTCGGCCGACGTGCCTCCGCCGGTGCCGCTGCCGCCGCCATCAGCCGCACCTCCGCCGGAATCGCCACCGCCGCCGGTGTCGCCGCCATCGTCGGACTTATCCCCACCGCCGCCTTGGCCGTGCTGCTCCTGCCATTCCTTTTCCTTGTCCACGGTCCACTCACCGCTGGTGTCCGGCTTCACGCGCGTGGCCGACCAAGTCAAAAAGCCGTCGCCATGATATTGGATGACCGACTTGCCCGACGTGTACACCTCAAAGTCGTTCGTCGTGTACTTCACGGTCTTCTGATACGTCGCGTTGTCACCCGGGTAGTACACCGTGGCCGTCACGTTGGAGAAACTGCCCTCGTTGCGATTCGGGTCGCCCGAGCCGTAGTCGGGCGACAAATGCCCAGACTCATAGCCCAGAAGCGGCGCATCGCCGGTGAAGTAGATAGTCTTCAGTTGCGAGCATTCCTGGAAGGCACGGCAGTCGATGGACGCCAAAAGCCTGGGGAACGTCACCGTGGTCAGGTACGTCCCGCGAAACGCCTGCTTGCCGATGGAGGTCAGGTTCGAATTGAACTCGATACTCTCAAGACCCGAGTAGCGAAACGCCTTCGACCCAATGGACGCCACGTGCGTAGGCAGCTTGATGGATTTCAACGCAGAGCAGTACTCGAACATGCTGGAGGGTATCTCAAGCAGGGCCTCGGACAGCCCCACCTCGGAAAGTGCAATGCAATACTGGAACGCCGACGAGCCGATCTCGGTCACGTTCGAGCCCATGGTCACGCGCTGCAGGTTCTGGCACGACTTGAAACAGCTCGAGCCGATGGATGTCACCGTTTCGGGGATATCTATGTTGGTCAGGTTCTGGCAGCTGGCGAAGCAGTTGTCCGGCAAGGTCTGCAGGCCCGAGGGCAGGCGCACGCTGGACACGCCCGAACCCTCGAACACGCCCACGGAACGGCCGTTGCCGTCAACCGACGTGCCGAACTGCGTCACGCTGTCGGGAATGGACACGCTGGTCAGGTCGGAGCAGTACGCGAACGCACCGCCGCCGATCAAATACAGCCCGTCGGGCAGGCTTATGCTCTGCAGGCCCGAGAACTCGAACGTGCGCCCATAGATGTAATGCACGCCCGCGGGCACAGTGAACTTCGTCAGGCTATAGCACCTCGAAAACGCCTGCTTGCCGATGGAGGTGATCGTGGAGGGCACATCCACGCGGTAAAGGCTCTCGCAACCCATGAACAGCTGGCTTGCCACAGCGCTGACCGTGGAGGGCAGGCTGGCAGCAAGAAGCGCCGTGCAGCCGGAAAACGCCGCATCGCCTACCGACGTGACGCCCTCGGGCACCTTGGCCTGCTTAAGCGACGTGCAATCCTTGAACGCGCCCTCGCCGATGCTGGTCACATTCGCACCGAAACTCACTTTTTTAAAGAACGTCTGGCCCGCGAAGGCCCCCGCGCCGATGGCGGTAACGGCCTTGCCCTCGTAGGATGCCGGGATACTGAGCGTCGAGAACTTCGCCTTGTCTGATTCGGACATGTCGTTCAGGCCGGTAACCGTAAGCGTGCCGTCGCCGTTGTCCGCGAAGGTGAATATGCTGATGCCGCAACGGGTGCACAGGCCATCGGAATTGAAGCTATGCCCGAGCGCGGGCTCGGTATGGTCTTCGCAGAAATCGCAGATGGTGCAGGTCCAGCGCACGATGCCCTCATGCGTGCAGTCGGCGTCCTGAATGCGCGTGTACACGTAGTCATGGTCATGGCCGTAACCTACCCAGTGAATGTTATAGCCGCCGTAGCTGTACTGGGCCGCCTCGTCCCACGCGCTGGAGATGAGCGGGTAATGGACGGTCACATCGTGCATGCCGCTGAACGCGTCGGACTCGAACTTGGGCGTCTTGCCCATGAAGATGATGTCGGTAAGCTTCGGGCAGTTGTTGAAGCAATGGCCAAACTCGGTTAGGCTCGCCGGAATGGTGATGGTCGAAAGCGACAGGCAGCCGTCGAACGACGATCCGACGAGCGTGGTCAGATTCTTCGACAGGCGCACGTTCTCAAGCGACTTGCAGTCCATAAATGCCTGGTAGCGGATAGCGGTCACCGTGTCGGGCAGGTTGACGTTGACCAAGCTGCTGCAACCCATGAACGTATAGGAGCCTATTTCCGTGCAGCCGTCGGGGATGGTCACCTCGGCAAGCGACGTGCAGCGCCCGAACGTGCCCTCGGCCAGCGTGCGCAGCGACGAGGGGAAATCGACATATTGAATGGATGTGCAGTAATTGAACATGAAGCGCGAGGTGGTGGTAAGCCCCTCGGAAAGCTTCACGTTCGCAAGCGATCTGCAATTTGAGAACACGCATTCGCCCAAGTCGGTTATGCTTCCCGGCACCTCGATGGAAGTGATGCCGCTGCCCGATAGCGCATATGCCCCCAGCGTCTGCAGGCAGTCCGGCAGCGTGATGTTCTGCAGACTCGAGCAGTCCTCGAAGGCCGCCTCGCCTATTTCGGTCACGCCGGAGGGGATGCTTATGTCGGAAAGCTTGCCGCAGTCCTTAAACGCGCCCTTGCCGATGCTTTCGACCTGCGACTCCTTCGCGAACGTCACCTTTTCCAGGTTGCCGCAATTGCGGAACACGTCGACGGAAAGGGCCTTCAGAGACGCCGGGACCTCAACCTGAGTAAGGTTTCCGCAGCTCATGAAGGCGCTCTCGCCCACCTCCTGCAGCCCCGCCGGCAGCTTGATTTCGCCAAGCGCAGTGTTGTAGAACGCGCCGTGGCCGATGACCTTAAGTCCGACAGGCAACGCGGCCGAAGCCAAGTTGACCGAGGAAGCGAACGCCGACGACCCTATCTCGGTCACGCTAGAGGGAATGACGATAGATGTAAGGCCACTGCCGTTGAAGGCGCCGTCGCAGATCTTCGTCAGGCTGTCGGGCAGCGCAATGCCCGCAAGCGAGCTGCAATCGTAGAACGCGAGCTGGGGAATCTCCCGCAGGCCCGCAGGCAGCGTAACGTCCTCCACGCCGGACGCCTGAAACACGCTGTCGCCCATCGAGGTCACGCTGTCGGGGATGACGATCCGCTTGAGCGCCTTGCAGTCGCGGAACATCTGCTCGCCGAGGGTCGTCACGCCCGAGGCAATCTCCACCGACGAAAGCGCGGTGCATTTCCAGAAAACGCGCGTGTCTACCTTGGAAATGGTGCTCGGCAGCTTCACGCTCTGAAGCGCCGTGCAGCCCTTGAACATGTCCCAGCTCAGATACGTAAGCCCCTCAGGCAATTCGACTTCGGTAAGCGCCGTGCAACCTTGGAAAATGCCCGAATCGTCATGCTGAACCTGGCCGGCGGCCGTCTTGGTCTTCTCGGTGGATTGCTTGAACGACTTCGGCACGCGCACCTTGGCAAGCGACGTGCAATCGGCGAAGGCGAATGCGCCTATTTTGGTGACGGTGTCGGGCAGCTTCACCTCGGAAAGCGACGTGCAGCCTTGGAACATCGATTCGGATAGCTCGGTGACGCCGTCGGCGATGGTGACCGATGTAAGCGCGGTGCAGTTCTTAAACAGGCTTTTATGCAGGTTCTTCAACCCCGCCGGAATGACGGCGCCGGTGATGCGGTCGTTGTTCGCAAAGGCGAATTCGGACACGG
Organism: Paratractidigestivibacter sp.; assembly: GCA_963597295.1. Classification (GTDB taxonomy): domain Bacteria; phylum Actinomycetota; class Coriobacteriia; order Coriobacteriales; family Eggerthellaceae; genus Senegalimassilia. Next base: position 18,392 of record CAVBPP010000117.1, read on the forward strand.
TGGACACAGTGTACACGCCGATGGTTTTGGGAATGGCGACCACGCCGGAATACGATGCCGACACGCCATCGATGCTGACGGTGCCGTTAGCCAGCTTCGACCATATCAGGTAGTACGTGCCGCAGCGCGTGCAGGTGCCGGTCTCGTCGAAGTCGTGACCCAGGGCCAGCACCACGTCCGTCTTCGTCTCGGTGCAGCCCTCGTGCGTGCAAGCGTACACGGCCTTGCCTGCCTCGGTGCAGGTGGCCTCCTCTATCGTTTCCTTCACCACCCACTCGTGCACGTGGTCATATGGCTGCCAGTCGGTGTAGCCAAGCGCCGTCACGCTATCCCAGGTCAGATTGTTGGCCGGGTAATAGTAGATGAGCGTCGGGTTGGCGTCGGTGCTGCCGCCGGGCATGCGCGGGCTGAAAGCGGGCTTGTCGCCGGCAAAGCGCACCGTGGTGAGCGCAGTGCATCGGGAAAACACTGTGTTGGCCATAGTCATGACCGAAGAGGGAATCTCAACGTCGCAGCTGAGGTTCCAATCGTCGTAGAACACCCGGTCAGGCAGGGCGGTCAACTTGTTCGAAAGCTTAACGCTGATCAGGTTGTAGCATTCGGCGAAAGCCATCTCGCCCACCGACACCACGGTGTCGGGCATGATGACGGAGTTGAACGACTCGCCCTCGCAACCGTCGAACGCGTAGTCGCCGATCACCTGCGTGCCGCCCAAATCGAGCGTGGCAAGCTTCGCGCAGGCGGCGAAGGCCTTCACGCCGACGGTCTTCATGGATTGCGGCAGCTTCACGCTTTCCAGCTGCGTGCCGGAAAACGCGCTCTCGCCGATGGTTTCCACGCCCTCGGGCACGGACAGGTCGGTGAACCTGATGCCGCTCATCGACCTGGCGCCGATGGACTTGAGCGACGCGGGCCACTTGATGGCTTCGATGGAGCAGTTGAAGAAGCACTCGTCGGGGATGGCGGTTATGCCGTCGGCGAGCGAAACGTCGGTCAGGCTATAGCAGCCGCTGAAGGCGCCCGTGCCCAGCTCAACCG